>CAYVJJ010000017.1:0-17237 GCA_964451655.1 uncultured Mycobacteriaceae bacterium
AACTACATCTTCCCCGAGGGCTTCGACCCCGAGACCAACGAGTGGCTCGAGGGCTACGACGAGCAGCGGCAGGCCTGGGAAGCGCGTTACCAGGAGGCGGAGCGCCGGCACCGCCTGCACACCGCCCAGATCGAGAAGATGGCGGCGGACGCGGCGGAGGAGGCCACGGGCGGGGGCAATTACTCGTCCGGCGGCGGCGGCAACGCCGGCGGCGGAGCCGCGGCGCCCGCCGGCCCGGCCCCGGCCGCCAGCGGCGGTTCGCTCGCCAGCGACGAGCAGCTGGCCGCGCTGCGCGAGAAGCTCGCCGGCAACAACTGATCGGTGACGCCCGGGCACGGCGCCCGGGCCCACCGCACGCACGGCCCCGGATCCCTCACGGATCCGGGGCCGTGCCCGTCGCAGGGCCGTGCGGTGGGGTGCGGGCCGAGGTGTGGAACACTCGACACCGTGCTCAGAGTGGGGTTGACCGGAGGAATCGGTGCCGGAAAGTCGACGGTGGCCGCAGTGCTGTCGCGGCTGGGCGCCCGGCTGATCGATGCGGACGCGATCGCCCGGGAGGTGGTAGAGCCGGGGACCCCGGGGCTGGCGGAGCTGGCCGAGGAGTTCGGTCCCTCGATCCTCACCGCAGAAGGGGCGCTGGATCGTGCCGCGCTGGCCTCCGTGGCATTCGCCGACGATGCCTCGCGGTTGCGTCTGAACGCGATCCTGCATCCGAGGATCGGCGCGCGCACGCAGGAGCACATCGATGCCGCACCTCCCGGATCCATTGTGGTACAGGACATCCCGCTTCTCGTGGAGGGCGGAATGGGACCGTTGTTCCACTTGGTTATCGTGGTGGACGCGGATCCGGAGACGCGGGTGAGCCGGCTCGTCGGTGCACGTGGGCTCGAGGAGGCGGATGCCCGGGCGCGCATCGCGGCGCAGGCCACCGACGAGCAGCGTCGCTTGGCCGCGGACGTCTGGCTGGACAACTCGGGACCGCACGGCGCGCTCGACGATGTGGTCGAGCGCCTGTGGGAACAGCGGTTGGCTCCGTTCGCTCGCAACCTGGAGGCCGGCACGGCCGCGGAGCCGCGTGCGGCGGCCGCGGTCGCCGCCAACCCCGACGGATCCGAGGGGGCCGCACGTCGGCTGGCCGCCCGGCTCCGCGCGGCCGGTGGACCGGACGCCGCCGCGGTCGAGTCGCAGGCGGCCGGGGACCGGGTGACGGCGACGGTGCGACCGGCGCAGGGCGCGGACCCCGCGGCGCTCGGGGCGCGCATGGTCGGCGCCGGCCTGGTCGGGGTCGGCGGCGGCCGTTTCCGCAGTGCCGATCCGGGTCTGGATGCGGAGGTCCGGTTCGTGGAGGAGCGCGTCTAGCGAGCCGTGCGAGGGGCACGGCGCCGCCTACCGGTCGGCGCGGTGCCGGCGGCATCCTGTCAGCGGCCGTCCTGGAACCGGATGGGCGCCCCGACGGACTCGAGCCATGCGATCAGGTCGTATCCGTGCGCGGCGGTCCCGTCGACGGCCGCGACCGCGCGGGCGACGGCGGTCTGCGCGGTGTCCTGCGGCAGCAGGCGTGCCGCGACGGCGTCGAAGAGCTCATCGACGTCGAGCAGTTCGGTGCCGCGGCCGGTGCGTACGACCAGATCGAGGTAATGGTCCTCGGACACCCACACCGACCCGTGGTCGGAGAACTCGCCGATGTCGACGTAGTGGTCCTGGTCCTGTTGGTTGCCGGGCGTGAAGTGGAACACCGATGCGCGCAGCCCGAGCCCCGGCAGCAGCCAGGACTCCAGGTAGTGGAACCGCGGATGGTCGGCGGGTCGCGCCATGTACAGGCCCCAGGCGGTGCGGCGGTACTCGTCGACGGGACGGATGAAGCCCTTCGGGTCCGTATTGGTCATAGCGTCGAGATCGAACGTCTCGTGCTTGGGCGGGTGTGCGCTGTGCACATGGGTATCCGTGGCGGGGGGTCCGTCCCGTCCGGTGGCGTCGGTCATGGCGTTCCCAGCATCGCACGTGCGGGCCGTCCCCGCGTGCGATCGGCATGGTGCGCGTCGCAGACGGATCCGGCATCCTGGACAGGAGCGTTGCACGGGGCGTTGAGCAAATGACGGGGAGTCGGTTGACGGTGGTGGACATGGTAGGCGGAGGTGAACAAGGCCCACGGTGGCAGGACGACCAGCGCGGCAGCCGCTCGGCGGCGGTCAAGGGGTGGTGTGCGCGCTCGACAGTGCCCGGCCCCGCGGCGGATCTGTCCGATCTCGCCGCACTATGCGTCGCGGCCGGGCGCGCCGGTGATGCGGTCCGCGAGGTCCTCACCGTGCGCGCACGCAACGCGGTCGGCGTCCCTGTGATCGGTGACTACACCGGCCTCCGCAACGACGCGGTCCGTCTCCGGGACCTCGAGGCGGGTGGAGCAGGGGCGCCCGGCGGCGCCCGCGAGATGTGGCGCAGCCGTCGTGCGGATCTGCTCCGGCGCCGGCTCGGCGCCACCAGGTCGCGCATCGCCTCTTCCTTGATAGTGCACGGCGGCGGGGTGCGTGGCGTGCGTCGGGAGCGCCGCGAAGGTATCCACCTGACCCTGGATCAGCGCGAGCACGTGTTCGCGCTGCTGTGCTGGACGCCGGCGCCGCGGCCGGAGCGCCGCGGCGGGGCGGCCGGGTTCGGTCAGGCCGCGGTGGCCGATCTCGTGGAGCTCGCCGCAGGCGGCTGGGATGCGGCCCGGCGCGCGCGTGGGGGAGGCCCGCCGCAGTCCGGGGGTCGGGTCCCGGCGGCGCTCCGGCATGCAGGGCGGTGGGCCGGTCCGGTGCCTCCGGCGGCCGAAGCGCCTCCGGCGGCGGTGTTCGCCGACGCGTACGAGACGCTGGTGTACCTGTGCGGGCGCTATTTCGACAGGATCCGTCTATCGGAGGCGTGGAACAGCGACGGCTTCCTTCCGCATCGGACGCAGGCGGATCTGGTGGGTGAGCTGGTGGAGCTGTCGCGTGATACGGCGGAATTGCAGAGCCTGGCGGCCGAGCTCGAGGCGGCGCGGGCCACGGCCGACGGGAGGCGGGCGCACCGCGGGATCGACGCGCGATCGCGCGCGCTGCGCCCCGTATGGGACCAACTGGTGGACCGCACGGTGTCCTTCGCCGGCATCGCCGAGGCCATGGACCATCTCGACGCCGGGATCCGGTCGGAGAACGCAGCGTTGCGCGCGGAGTCGCTCGACGCCCGCATCGACGGGCTGGTGGGGCGCGCCGGCGGGCACGCATACCTGACGGCGGGGCTGCACCGGATCGGTGAGGAGGCCGAGTCGGGCGCGTGGAGCGCCCTGGGCTACCGCACCCAGGTCGAGCGGGAGATCGAAGAGCTCACGGCCGCACGCCGCCGATGATCCGAGGCTTCCTCTGAGGGGCTGCTTCCTCGGAGGGGGCGGAGTCGTCGGTGCGTGCGGTTAGCCTGGATGCATGGCATTCGCGTCGGAACACCCCGTGGTCGCGCAGTCGGAGTTCCGCCCGATCGGAGAGATCGAGCGGACGGACGGAACCTTCGAGGTCGTCAGCGAGTACACGCCCTCCGGTGACCAGCCGCAGGCCATCGCGGAGTTGTCCGAGCGGCTGGGCCGGGGGGAGGAGGACGTGGTCCTCCTGGGCGCCACCGGCACCGGCAAGTCGGCGACCACCGCGTGGCTGATCGAGAAGGTCCAGCGCCCCACGCTGGTCATGGCGCCGAACAAGACGCTCGCCGCACAGCTGGCCAACGAACTTCGTGAGATGCTCCCGCACAATGCGGTCGAGTACTTCGTCTCGTATTACGACTACTATCAGCCCGAGGCGTACATCGCGCAGACGGACACCTACATCGAGAAAGACTCGTCCATCAATGATGATGTGGAACGCCTGCGCCACTCCGCCACTTCCAGTCTGCTGTCACGGCGCGACGTGGTCGTCGTGGCGTCGGTGTCGTGCATCTACGGGCTGGGTACTCCTCAGTCCTACCTCGACCGTTCGGTGCCGCTGCGCGTCGGCGTGGAGGTCCCGCGCGACCGGCTTCTGCGACTGCTCGTGGATGTGCAGTACACCCGTAACGACACCGCCTTCACCCGCGGCTCCTTCCGGGTGAAGGGGGACACGGTCGACATCATCCCGTCGTACGAGGAATTGGCCGTGCGCATCGAGTTCTTCGGCGACGAGATCGACGCCCTCTATTATCTGAATCCGCTGACCGGCGATGTCGTCCGGCGTGTCGATTCGCTGCGCATCTTCCCGGCCACCCACTACGTGGCCGGGCCGGAGCGCATGGAGCGCGCGGTGCGCGACATCGAGGCCGAACTCGACGAGCGGTTGGCGGACCTGGAGAACCGCGGCAAGCTCCTGGAGGCGCAGCGGCTGCGCATGCGCACCAACTACGACGTCGAGATGATCAAGCAGGTGGGGTTCTGCTCCGGCATCGAGAACTATTCGCGGCACATCGACGGCCGCGCTGCCGGCTCAGCGCCGGCCACGCTGCTCGACTATTTCCCCGAGGACTTCCTGCTGGTCATCGATGAGTCGCACGTGACCGTGCCGCAGATCGGTGCGATGTACGAGGGCGACATGTCGCGCAAGCGCAACCTGGTGGACTTCGGCTTCCGCCTGCCGTCCGCCACCGACAACCGTCCGCTGACCTGGGACGAGTTCTCGGACCGGGTGGGGCAGACGGTGTACCTGTCCGCCACGCCCGGCGACTATGAGATGGGTCGGACGGGCGGCGAATTCGTCGAGCAGGTGATCCGACCGACCGGCCTGGTCGACCCCAAGGTGGTGGTCAAGCCCACCGACGGTCAGATCGACGACCTGGTGGAGCAGATCCGGGGGCGCACCGAGCGCGACGAGCGTGTCCTTGTCACCACGCTGACCAAGAAGATGGCCGAAGACCTCACCGACTACCTCCTCGAGCTCGGGATCCGCGTGCGGTATCTGCATTCGGACATCGATACGCTCCGGCGGGTGGAGCTGCTGCGCGAGCTGCGGGTGGGCGAATACGACGTGCTGGTGGGCATCAACCTGCTGCGGGAGGGGCTGGACCTGCCCGAGGTCTCGCTGGTGGCGATCCTCGACGCCGACAAGGAAGGGTTTCTGCGCAGCACCCGCAGCCTCATCCAGACGATCGGGCGTGCGGCCCGCAATGTCTCCGGCGAGGTCCACATGTACGCCGACCGGGTCACCGATTCGATGGCGCAGGCCATCGAGGAGACCGAACGGCGTCGAGAGAAGCAGATCGCCTACAACACCGAGCACGGCATCGACCCGACGCCGCTGCGCAAGCAGATCGCCGACATCCTCGACCGCGTCTACGAGGAGGCCGACGACGCGGATCAACTGGTCGAGGTGGGCGGTTCCGGCCGCAACGCCAGCCGTGGTCGCCGCGCCCAGGGAGAGGCGGGCCGGGCCGTGAGCGCCGGCATCTACGAGGGGCGCGACACCTCCGCTATGCCGCGCGCCGAGCTGGCCGACCTCATCGCCGAACTGACCGAGCAGATGATGACCGCTGCGCGCGACTTGCAGTTCGAACTGGCTGCGAGACTGCGTGACGAGGTCAGTGAGTTGAAGAAGGAGCTGCGCGGAATGGACGAGGCCGGGATCTCCTGAGCCCGGGGGACGGCCCGGCGGGCGGCTGTCCTGGGCTCGAGCGTGCCCCGGTCCTACCGCAAAAGTATGTGCGGACCGCCGACTGACGATAAAGTCGGCTCGGGATGCGGTGCGCGGCCGCGCAGGGAGGGTGTGCGCGGCAGCGGCCCGCACGGAACCATGACCGCCGCATCACGACAGCCGCACCACAAACCGCCGGGCACCGGGCCGGCGCGGCGCAGGCCGCGCGACCTCCGCCCCGACATGGAGGAACGAATGAGCGAATACTCGACCGTCGTCGTGGGGACCGATGGATCGGAGTCGTCACTGAAGGCAGTCCAGCGCGCCGCCAGCATCGCCGGCTCCACGGCCAAGCTCGTCATCGCGTGCGCCTACTTCCCGTCCGATCCGCGCAGCGTCGAGTCCGCCTCCGATCAGCTCGGCGAGGACGCATACCAGGTCCACGGCGCGGCCCCCACCTACGAGATCCTGCGCACCGCCAATGAACGAGCCCGTGCAGCGGGGGCCACCAGCATCGAGGAGCGTTCCGTCGTGGGACCGCCGGTGGAATCCCTGCTCAAGCTCACCAACGACGTGTCGGCAGACCTGCTCGTGGTCGGCAACCGCGGGCTCAACACCATCACCGGCCGGCTGCTGGGTTCCGTCCCCTCCGATGTGGCCCGTAAGGCGCACTGCGATGTACTGATCGTCCACACGGTGCGCTGATCGCGGCGCGGTGAGGCCGGGGGCGTGGCGCGGGGTTTGGCGTCGCCGGGCACGCGGCCGCCTCGTTGCGGTCGGTCGCCCCAGAACCGCGCACTGCTCTTCCGTCTGCGCGCCGATATCCGTTACGCCCGCCGATGTTCCTTGTGCGCGTCGGTTACCCCGGCGCGTCGCCACAACCGGTGCGCGGCTCCAGCAGAGCCCCGATCAACGGGCGCGCGGATGACAGATCGGCGCGCGGGGACACCGGCGAATCGGCGCGCACGGCGTAGGCGGATGCGCGACGGCGGGGTGCCGATCGGGGTCGGTGCGCGGCGCGGCAAGCGGTGCGCACCGCCCGGGGGAGCCCACGGATCCTGACGTCAACCGGTGCGCGGAGACCACCCGAACCCGCGCCACGAACACCCCGGGGCACGCGCTGTCCGGCAAGCCCTCGCACCGCCAGGACGCCGGGGAGTCAGCAGACGGTGCCGCGTGCGGAGTCGAGGAACGCCTGGGTGAGCTGGTCGCCGTTCATCGCTTCGCCCACCAAGGACTGCGAGAATCGGATCACCGGCGCCAGGCGGGAGCGGATCTCCTCGGGAGGCGTACCCGCAGAGGTCTGTGCACAGATTCCGCGGGCGAGTTGGGCGAGGGTCGCGTCATCGGCCACCTCCCGGGCGGGGATACCGCGCTCGGTCAGTGCCTGCGCGAAGGCCGCGCCGGGCTCGGCCATGCTACGGCGGGCGTCGTCGGACTGCGCATGGGCCGAACCCGATGCCGTGGGGGCGGTCGTGGTGGAGGTCGTGCCGACCTCCGGGGCCGCGTCCGCACCGGTTCCGCAGGCGGTCAGTGCCGCGCACGCCGTCAGCGCGGTGCCGGCGCACAGTGCGCTCAGGAGGGCTTGCATGCCCCGCGGGCGGGTCACCGGCCGGCCCCCGCCGGGGATCCGGTCACGTCCGCGGCGGACGGAGACGGCGTATCGGGCGGCAGGTCCGCGAGTTCCGGCGGCAGGTCCCGGCTGTGGACGACGGTCAGCCGCTGCGTGGCCCGGGTGAGCGCCACGTACAGGTCCGCCGGACCCCGGGGCGATTCGGCGATGATCGCGTCCGGTTCGACCACGATCACCGAATCGAACTCGAGCCCCTTGACGTTCGCGACGGTCGTCACGCTCACCGATGCGGTGGCGAGCGGCCGTACGTCGTCGAGTATCCCAGGCGGACACAGAACCGCGGCCGTGCCCTCGGCCGGGAGGGCGTCGACGGCGGCGTCGACTGCCCCGGCGAGGTTCTCCGGCACAGCCGGGATGCAGACCGGCGCGTGCCCCGAGTCCCGCACGGACACCGGGAGGCTCTGCTCCGGAGCGATCCGGCCGAGGAGTCCTGCGGCCACAGTCATGATCTCGCTCGGGGTGCGGTAATTCACGGTGAGCTCGGCCAGACGCCATCGGTCGGCCACGTAGGGCGAGAGGACCTCGCCCCACGCGGAGGCGCCGTCGACGGCGCCGGTCTGCGCGGTGTCGCCCACGACCGTCATCCAGCGGTTCGGTGAGCGACGCATGAGCATGCGCCAGGCCATGGGCGACAGCTCCTGCGCCTCGTCCACGATGACGTGTCCGAACGCCCATGTGCGGTCCTCCGCCGCGCGTTCGGCTGCGGTGCGGCTCTCCGCGGTGTCGTGGCGCCGGGCGAGCTCGTCGGCGTCGATGAGGTCGTACGCCATGAGGATCTCCGGGTCCAGGTCGTCCTCGAGGTCCTGCGGCGCCGAGCCGGTGAGGATGTCCAGCGCACCCTGCGCATCGGAGATCTGCCGGCGCCACCGTGCCCGCTCGCGCTCGTGTTCGGCGGAATCATCCACACCGAGCAGCTCCGCCAACTCGTCCAGCAGCGGTGCGTCCGCGGCGCTGAACCCGCTGCCGGCGGGCCGCAGCAGCGAACGAGTCTGCGTGTCGTCGAGCTCCGGTGCCGCCGAGCGCAGCCGGTCTTCGGAGGAGAGCAGGTCGCTGAGCACCTGTTGCGGTGTGAGTTCCGGGAACAGCGCGTCGATCTCGGCGCGGACGTCATCGTCGCGGCCCAGGTCCCGCCGGATGTCGGCGAGGTCGGCGGCGCTCAGCAGGTTCGAATCATCGACCACGCTGGCCCCGATGGTGTCCGCCAACTGGTCGGCGAGCGCATCGATCACCATCGACCGGAACAGTGGGCGCGCCAGGTTGTGCGGCCGACGGGAGGAACGGGCCCGTCCCCGTGCGCGGGTGCACGTCTTCTTGTCGATCTGCAGCGGGTAGCCGTCGAAGCGGACGGTGATCGGCTCGACAGGCACGCCCTGCCGATCCCGCACCGCCTTCTTGAGTACGGGGATGATCGCGAGAGACCCCTTGATCGCGGAGGCGGTGCGATCGTCTTCCACGGTGGCGGTCACTCCGGGGTAGAGATCACCGATGGTGGACAGCAGCACGCCGGTCTCGCCCAGTGAGGGCAGCACCCGTCCGATGTACTCGAGGAAGGTCGGGTTGGGCCCGATCACGAGGACTCCGCTGCGGGCGAGCTGCTTGCGGTGGGTGTAGAGCAGGTAGGCCGCCCGGTGCAGGGCGACGGCGGTCTTGCCCGTGCCCGGTCCGCCCTGCACCACCAGTACACCGCGGTGGCCGGAACGGATGATCGTGTCCTGCTCGCCCTGGATGGTCTCGACGATGTCGGACATCCGGCCGGTACGCGCCTGCTCGAGCGCGGCCAGCAGGGCCTCCTCCCCGGCGACACCCGATGCGGCCGCGGTGTCCTCGCCGGCCTGTTGCGGCGCGGACGACAGGTCCAGATGCTCGTCGCTGAGCCCGGTGACCCGGCGGTTGCGGGTGCGGATGTGGCGCCGGCGGCGGACACCGTCCGGCGACAGCGCCGTGGCCAGGTAGAACGGGCGGGCCATGGGTGCGCGCCAGTCCAGAAGCAGGGGGGTGGTCTGGTCGTCCTCGGCCCGGATGCCTATACGGCCGATGTGACGGGCCTCGCCGTCGGCCATGTCGAGGCGGCCGAAGCACAGGCCGTGCTCGGCCGCGTCGTAGCGCACGATATCGTCGGTGTACAGCTGTGCGTAGGACTCCCGCTCGGAGCGGGCCTGAGGGGTGCCGCCGCTCTCGAGCAGCACGCGGCTCAGTCGCTCGCGGGTGTAGGTGCGCAACTCGTCGAGCCGGGCGTACATGGCGTCGAGCAACCGCTGCTCGTGCCTGAACTCGCCCGGCGATCCGTCATCTGATGAGCCGGCCTGAACCTCCGCCTCAGCGAGGTGCGGAGTGGTGGCGGGTACGTGGTCGGACAAGGCGGTGGAGCACTCTCCTGACTGGCGGGATCGGCTGCCGACCCCCGGGGCCGAGGTGATCGGCCCGGCCCCAGGACGGCGACATGCCAGTCTAGTCCGGAATCCGGACCTACTTCGAGCGACCGAAGAACCGCCCCGGCTCCGCGCGCTTCACCTCGTCCGGGAGGTTCTTCTTCACCTCGTCCTGCAGGGACTTCGCGTCAGGAAGATTCTTCGCGGCGCGCTTGGCGGCCTTCTCCGTGCGCTTGGCCGCCTTCTCGGCGCGCACGCGGGCACGGCGACGGGCCTTCGGCGCCTCGGACTGGGCACGCTCGAGCAATTTGCTCCCCCGGCGTCCGGCGGTGTCCGCCCACTCGCCGGCGGCGTCGGCCCACTCGGAGCCCTGCTTGCCGGCGGCGTCGGCCCATTCGGAGCCGCGCTTCTCGGCGACCTCGGCCCACTCCGCTCCACGCTTGCGTGCGGTCTCGGCCAGCTCGGCACCGCGGTGCTTCGCGGCCTCCATCAGCACGCCTCCGCGCTGGGTCGCGATATCGGCCCACTCCGAACCACGCTGGGCGGCGGCGTCGGCCCACTCGGAGCCGCGCTTCTCGGCCGCCTCCGCCAGTTCGGACCCCCGCTCGGCGAGGGCGCCGGCCGCATCACCGCCGCGACGGGCGGCGCCATCGGACAGGCCGGGTGTGGCGGAGGCCGCCGCCTCCTGCATGCGGGACACGGCCTTCCGGCCACGCCAGCCGAGCGACGGTCTGCCCTCGGTGTCGACGGACGCCAGCAGCAGCCCGCCGGTGAGCCCCAGGTTCTTGAGGAAGTGCACCATCTGCGCCTGGCGCTCGGCGGGGTCGGACTCATTCCAGAAGTCGTGGCCGACCACGGTCGTGGGGACCATCGACCCGGCCAGGGCCCCCGCCGCGACGCGCGGGAATTTGCCCGTCGCCAGCAGCAGTCCGCCGCCCGCGTGGATGAGGCCGTTGGCCCGCACGATGTTCTCCGGGTCCGAGTCGACCGCATTGCGGACGCCGTCGGGGAGCACGGAGCCGTAGTTCTCCGCGAACTTCGTCAGCGCGACAGCGCGTCCCGACGGGTCACGGACCGCGTCGGCGCCCATCGCGACGAAGATCGATGCGAGCATGGGCCTGGCGATTCGGCGGACGAGCATGGCAACCTCCTGGTCCGGCGCCGCGGGCGGGCGCCTCTGTGCACGGTGGAGCGGGGTCCGATGGCGCCGGACGCCCGGCCGCGGTCACCAACCGCGTTCGCGCCATTCTTTCAGCTTCGGCCGTTCCGTGCCGAGCGTCGTGTCCGCGCCGTGGCCGGGATATACCACCGTCGCATCATCGTAAACACCGAACACCCGCTGCTCCAGATCCGTCATCAACGACTCGAAGTCCTCTGCGCCGCTGGTCTTCCCGGGGCCGCCGGGGAAAAGGCTGTCTCCGGTGAACAGATGGGTGGTGCCGTCCAGGTCGAGTGCGAGCGCAATGGACCCGGGGGTATGGCCGCGCAACTCGATCACCGTGAAGGTCAGCTTGCCCACCGAGAGGGAGTCGCCGTGCGCCAGAGTGCGGTCGGGTTTCACCGGGAGCTCCGGCCCGTCGACCGGGCTCGCGGCGGTGGGCGAGGCGAACCCGGCCACGACGTCCTCGAGCGACTGCCAGTGGTCCGGGTGACGGTGGGTGGTGACGATGACGCTGAGCTCGGGGGCGTTCTCGTCGATCAGCTGCATCAGACGCTCGGAATCGTTGGCCGCGTCGATGAGGACTGTGGAGCCGGTCTCGGTGCAGGTGACGAGGTAAGCGTTGTTGTCCATCGGCCCAACGGAGGCCTTGATGATCGTGGCGCCGCTCAGTGTGCGGCGTTGAGGCGCGCCGCCGGGGCGGAGCGTGCCGGTGTACTCGTCGGCGATCTTCAACGGTGCGGTCGTCATTGCCCTAACGCTACAGATTCCGCGACGCGCCGTGGTGCCCCCTCCGGGCGCGGCGGATCCGGCGGGGATGGCATGGGAATGAATCCGTTAGAATCTGCGTTCGATGGGTGTGGTGCGCGGACACGTACCAAACCGGGGGCCGACGCAGGGAGGACTGGACCGGTGAGTGACCGATTGATCGTGCGGGGCGCCCGCGAGCACAACCTCCGCGGAGTGGACCTGGACCTGCCGCGCGACAGCATGATCGTCTTCACCGGTCTTTCCGGCTCCGGCAAGTCGTCGCTCGCGTTCGACACGATCTTCGCGGAGGGGCAGCGGCGGTATGTCGAGTCGCTGTCCGCGTATGCGCGCCAGTTCCTGGGCCAGATGGACAAGCCGGACGTGGACTTCATCGAGGGGTTGTCGCCCGCGGTGTCGATCGACCAGAAGTCCACCAACCGCAACCCGCGTTCGACCGTCGGCACCATCACCGAGGTCTATGACTACCTCCGCCTGCTCTACGCCCGCGCCGGTTCACCGCACTGTCCGCAGTGCGGTGAACCGATCACCCGGCAGACTCCGCAGCAGATCGTCGATCAGGTCCTGGCCATGGAGGAGCGCACCCGGTTCCAGGTGCTGGCGCCGGTGGTGCGCACCCGCAAGGGCGAGTTCGTCGACTTGTTCGAGCAGCTCGCGACGCAGGGCTTCGCGCGCGTGCGCGTCGACGGCGGAGTGTATCCCCTCACGGACCCGCCGAAACTGAAAAAGCAGGAGAAGCACGACGTCGACGTCGTGGTGGACCGGCTCACCGTCAAGGCCTCGGCCAAACAGCGCCTGACCGACTCGATCGAGACCGCGCTGCGCCTGGCGGACGGCATCGTGGTGCTCGACTTCGTCGACCGTGAGGAGGACGCGCCGGACCGTCTGCGCCGGTTCTCCGAGAAGCTCGCATGCCCCAACGGCCATGCGCTGGCGATCGACGACCTCGAGCCGCGCTCGTTCTCGTTCAACTCGCCGTACGGCGCGTGCCCGGAGTGCGCCGGACTGGGCATCCACAAGGAGGTCGACCCGGATCTGGTCGTCCCGGACGCGGACCGCAGCCTGGCGGACGGCGCGGTGGCGCCGTGGTCGATGGGGCAGAGCGCGGAATACTTCGGGCGCCTGCTGTCCGGGCTGGCCGCGGAGCTCGAGTTCGATATCGACACCCCGTGGCGCGATCTGCCTGCGAAGGTGCGCAAGGCGGTGCTGCACGGCAGTGAGGCCCAGGTGCACGTGCGCTACCGCAACCGGTACGGCCGCACGCGTTCGTACTACGCCGCCTTCGAGGGCGTCATCCCGTTCCTGCACCGCCGGTTGGAGCAGACCGAGTCCGAGCTGATGAAGGAGCGTTACGAGGGCTACATGCGCGACGTGCCCTGCCCGTCCTGCGGCGGTGCGCGCCTGCGCCCGGAGATCCTGTCGGTGACGCTGTCCGGGAGCGCGGGCGGGCGCAAGTCGATCGCCGAGGTCTGCGCACTGTCGATCTCCGAGTGCGCCAAGTTCCTGGGCGACCTCACCTTGGGCAAGCGCGAGGAGGCCATCGCCGGCCAGGTGCTGCGTGAGGTGCAGGCGCGCCTCGGGTTCCTGCTGGACGTGGGTCTGGAGTATCTGTCGCTGGAGCGTCCGGCGGCGACGTTGTCCGGCGGTGAGGCGCAGCGCATCCGTCTGGCCACGCAGATCGGTTCGGGCCTGGTGGGCGTCCTGTACGTGCTCGACGAGCCGTCCATCGGCCTGCACCAGCGCGACAACCACCGGCTTCTGGAGACGCTGACCCGGCTCCGTGACCTGGGCAATACACTCATCGTCGTCGAACACGACGAGGACACGATCCGCGCGTCCGACTGGGTGGTGGACATCGGCCCGCTCGCCGGCGAGCACGGAGGCCGGATCGTGCACAGCGGCGGCTTCGCGGACCTGATCGACAATCAGGAATCGCTCACCGGGGCGTATCTCGCGGGGCGGGAGCGGATCCCGGTGCCGGAGATCCGCCGTCCGGTCGATCGCAAGCGGATGCTCACCGTGGTGGGTGCGCGTGAGAACAACCTGCGTGAAATCGACGTGTCTTTTCCCCTCGGCGTATTGACCACGGTCACCGGGGTGTCCGGCTCGGGCAAATCCACACTGGTCAACGGCATCCTGTCGACCGTGCTGGCCAACCGGCTCAACGGTGCGCGCCAGGTGCCGGGGCGGCACAAGCGGATCACCGGCGTCGACAATCTCGACAAGCTGGTGCAGGTGGACCAGTCGCCGATCGGCCGTACTCCGCGCTCGAATCCCGCCACGTATACCGGCGTGTTCGACAAGATCCGCGCGCTCTTCGCGGCCACCACCGAGGCGAAGGTGCGCGGCTACCAGCCGGGACGCTTCTCGTTCAACGTCAAAGGCGGGCGCTGCGAGGCGTGCTCGGGGGACGGCACCCTCAAGATCGAGATGAACTTCCTTCCGGACGTCTACGTGCCGTGCGAGGTGTGCCACGGTGCCCGCTACAACAGGGAGACCCTCGAGGTCCGCTACAAGGGCAAGACCATCGCCGAGGTCCTGGACATGCCCATCGAGGAGGCTGCGGAGTTCTTCAAGCCGATCACCTCGATCCACCGCTACCTGGCCACTCTGGTGGACGTGGGACTGGGCTACGTGCGTCTGGGGCAGCCTGCGCCCACGCTCTCGGGCGGTGAGGCGCAGCGCGTCAAACTGGCCGCGGAGCTGCAGAAGCGTTCCAACGGGCGCACCGTCTACGTGCTCGACGAACCCACCACGGGGCTGCATTTCGAGGACATCCGCAAGCTGCTCGGTGTCATCGGAGGACTGGTGGACAAGGGCAACACGGTGATCGTCATCGAACACAACCTCGACGTGGTCAAGACCTCGGACTGGATCATCGACATGGGTCCGGAGGGCGGTGCCGGCGGCGGCACCGTCGTCGCGACGGGCACGCCCGAGGAGGTCGCCGCGATGCCGGAGAGCTACACCGGCCGGTTTCTGGCGCCGGTCCTGCGCTGAGCGGCGTTCACGGCTCGTCGATCGCCGTGAGCGGGTCCGTGCGCGCCGCGCGGGCGGCGGGCCACAGGGCGGCGATGACGCCGACGACGGCGGATCCGGCCAGCATCGCCAGCGGCTGATCCCACGGGATCGACAGCCGGTCGATGCCCTCGTTGCGGAGTGCATGCACGAACGCCGCGCCGAAGGCCAGCCCCAGCCCCACGCCCACGGCCGCGCCGTAGACGGCGATGAGCGTGGATTCGAGGTACACCGTCCGGCGCACCTGGGCCCGTTGTGCGCCGATGGCGCGCAGCATGCCGATCTCGCGGCGGCGCTCGATCACCGACAGGGCCAGCGTGTTGACGATGCCGAGGATCGCGATGACGATCGCCAGCGCGAGCAGGCCGTAGAGCACTGCGAGCATCTGGTCGATCTGGCGTGCCTGCTCGCCGCGGAACTCGTCGCGGTCTTGGACCTGCACCACCAGATAGGGGTCGGTGGCCGCGGTCAATGCGGCGCGCACATCCTGTTTCGGGACGCCTTGCGCGCCGTCGACCAGCATCAGGATGTCCCGCCGCGCGAGGCGGGGGACCAGCGTCCGGTAGGAGTCGGCTCCGATGATCCACGAGCCGAGCGCCGGCTGCGGCGCGTAGATGCCGCGCACGCTGTTCCGGGTGACGGCGCCGTCGGGGCCCGTGAGCTCCACGGTGTCGCCCGGTCTCCACCCGTGCTCGGCGGCCGCCTCGGAGGACACCAGCATCCCGTTCCCCGTGAGGTCGGTGGCGCCCTCGGTCAGATCGAGCCGCAGCAGATCGGCCACCGGGCCGGACGCGGCCAGGCCGCCGGTCTCCTGATCGCCGAGAGTGGCGCGGACGGGATGGAACCGTGCCACCGCGCCCACGCCCGGAGCCTCGGCCGCGGCGGTGGCGGCCCGCGGCGGCACCCCGCTGCGGCCGACACCGGTGAGCACGAAGTCCGCGCGTACCCCGGTGTCGATCAGGGCATCGACGCTGGTGCGGGCGGAGGACCCGAACACTGCGATCATCGTCACCAGCATGAGGCCCAGCGTGAGGGCGAAGCCGGTGGCGGCCGTTCTGCGGGGGTTGCGGGTCGCGTTGGTGACGGCGAGCCTGCCGGTGACCCCGGACATCCGCCGCACGGGCGCCCCGAGGATCCTGATGATCGGCGAGGACAGAGCGGGGGAGACGAGCAGCGTGCCCAGAAGCACCGCCGCCGCGCCGGCACCGACGGTGGAGGCTGCGACAGGGGTCGTGCGTGCTGCCGCTCCGGCGCCGAGGGCGACGCAGCCGGCGGCGACGGCCGTGGCGCCGACCACGGTGCGCGTCCGCAGGGCGCCGCCCGCGCTGGAGAGGCCGGCGCGCATTGCGGCCACCGGCGGGACGGCCGCGGCCCGACGTGCCGGAGCCCAGGCGCTGAGCACGGTGACCACCATGCCGAGCGCGATGGCGGTGACCACCGTCCGGCCGGTGATGGCGAGGTCTCCGCGGGGGAGACCGAGATCGGCGGCGTTGAGCGCGGCCCGTAGCCCGTAGGCGAGGCCGATGCCGGTCGCCAGGCCGATGAGACTGCCTGCAGCGCCGACGCCGGCCGCTTCGGCGAGCACGGACCGCCGGATCTGCCGCCGGCCCGCCCCGATCGCGCGCAGCAACGCCAGCTCCCGCACGCGCTGCGCGACGATCATCGCGAAGGTGTTGTAGATGATGAACGTGCCGGCCAGCAGGGCGATCGCGCCGAAGGCGAACAGGAAGTAGTTGACGAAGCGCAGAGCGTCGTCCAGTTGTGACTGCACGCGTTCGCGCACCGCGGCACCGGTCTCGATCCGCATCGCGGGCGAATCGGGGAGTGCTCCGGCGATCTCGTCGCGCAAGCGCTGCGGGCTCGTTCCCGGGACGGCCTCGACCTCCACCGCGGCGACGTGGCTCCCGTCGGTGAACAGCCCGCGGGCCTGCCGCGGAGTGAATTCGACGCCCACATAGCCGCCCGTGTCGGCCGGCGGCGAATAGATACCGGTGACCGTGACGTCCTGCAGGCCCTCGGCAGGGACGAGGACCTGTGTGCGGTCGCCCACGTGCAGTCCCGACTCCGCCGCGGCGCCGCTGTTGAGCCCTATTTCACCGTCGCGGGACGGCGGGGATCCCGCGGTGTAGGGGACCGGTGGGCCGAGCCGGTCCTCCGGGGCCTCGTAGGCGGTGCCGATGCTCGGCGCACCCCCGGTCTGCACCGGTCTGCCGTCTGCGTCGACGAGTACGGCCGGGCCGGACACCTGCGTGGTGACGGTGGCCGTGTGCGGGAGGCTGCGGATCGTTTCGGCGTACGCCGAGGGCACTCCGCTGCCGCCGTCGGAGTCTGCCGACACCTGCACGTCGACGCCCCGGGCGACGTCGGCGAACACGCCGTCGAATGCGCGATGCAGCGTGTCGGTGAAGACGAACGACCCGGACACGAATGCGGTGCCGAGCACGACCGCGACGACGGTGAGGGCCAGGCGCACCCGGTTGGCCGCGAGGTTGCGCAGCGCCACCCGGCGCATCGCGGTTCTGCGCGACCGGGGTCCGGTCGCGCGGGTGCGCCGAGTGGTCACGCCTCCGCCCCGGGGGCCGGCTCGGGACCCGCCATCCGGTCGGGCTCGAGGTCCTTCATCCGGTCGGGCTCGAGGTCCTTCATCCGGTCGGGCTCCAGGTCCTTCATCCGGTCGAGCACGGAATCCG
>CAYVJJ010000017.1:17337-18884 GCA_964451655.1 uncultured Mycobacteriaceae bacterium
AGGTCCTTCATCCGGTCGGGCTCCAGGTCCTTCATCCGGTCGAGCACGGAATCCGCCGTCGGGCCGTGCATCTCGCCGACGAGGCGGCCGTCGGCGAGGAACACCACGCGGTCGGCGTAGGCGGCGGCCGCGGGCTCGTGCGTGACGATGACGACGGTGTGTCCGAGCCGGTCCACGGCCTCGCGCAGGATGCCGAGCACCTCGGCCGAGGAGCGCGAGTCCAGGTTTCCGGTGGGCTCGTCGCCGAAGACGAGTTCGGGTTCACCGACCAACGCCCGGGCGCAGGCGACCCGCTGCTGCTGGCCCCCGGAGAGCTCGGACGGACGGTGGCCGAGGCGGTCCCGCAGCCCGAGGATGTCGACGACGCGGTCGAACCGGGCCCGGTCCACGCTGCGTCCGGCGATGTCGACGGGCAGCGTGATGTTCTCGGCTGCGGTGAGTGTGGGCACCAGATTGAACGACTGGAACACGAAGCCGATCCTGTCGCGGCGCAGCGCGGTCAGGGCTTTGTCGTCGAGCCCTTCCAGAGAGGTGCCGCCGACGCGGACGGCGCCGCTTGTCGGCGCATCCAGGCCGGCGAGGCAGTGCATGAGCGTGGACTTGCCCGAGCCCGACGGGCCCATGATGGCGGTGAACTCTCCGCGCGGCAGTGTCAGGTCGACGCCGTCGAGCGCTACGACGCGGGTGGCGCCGGAGCCGTAGGTCTTGGTGAGGCCGACCGCCTGCGCGGCGGGTGTCGGCACGGTGCCGGTCATCGCAGCGCCGTCATCGTGTCATCAACGGACGGGGCCGGTGAGATGTTCGCCGGGGCCCTTCCCCGGCTCGTCCGGGATCGCGGAGTATTCGCGGAACGCCCGCTGCAGCGACTGCAGACCGTCCCGCAGCGGGGCGGCGTGCGGGCCGAGGTACTCGGAGGACTCGGTGATCAGGCCGGCGAGTGCGGTGATCAGGCGCCGCGCCTCGTCCAGGTCGCGGTGCGGGCTCGAATCGGGATCGTCGTGGGCGAGCCCCAGCTTCTCCGCCGCGGCGCTCATCAGCATGACGGCGGCACGCGAGATGACTTCGATGGAGGGGATGGAATCGAGCTCGCGGACGGCGGCGTCATCGTCCGCGGAACCTGCGGTGGGGGTCGACTGGGTGTCATCGGTCATGCCTGGTAGCCTTGCATCAACGACCGTCCCTGGGAAACCCGGGGGCAACAAGTGGAGTCCCGCTCCCACCGTTCGGCAACGGTACCGCACCGGGCCCGCACGTGCGTTACGCGCAGCGTGTCGGAGACCGGGTCGTACGACAGTTGAACGGTCCGGTCCGCCCCGCATCCGCGCGGGGTCCGCAGCCCGCGGCGTCCGTAGGGACGTGGCGGTGGCACGGACGGTGCGGTGCGGCGCGGAACGGTCGGTGACGGGCCCCTGGCGGTCCCGGGCGCACGCCCGGGCATGAGCGGGGGCCTTTGTGCTGAGGTGTGGCGCCATTCCGTCGGCGGTCATGCCGACGGGGGATTCTGTGGTGTTGCCTACGGCCGTGCACAGTACGCAGTACCTACCGAG
>CAYVJJ010000018.1:0-1399 GCA_964451655.1 uncultured Mycobacteriaceae bacterium
GTGGTGGCCGCGTTCGTGATGATCCTCAACGAGACCATCGTGTCGGTGGCGCTGCCGGACCTGGCCGAGATCCTCAACGTCACGCCCACCACCGTGCAGTGGCTGGCCAGTGGATTCCTGCTGACGATGGCCGTGGTGATCCCCACGACGGGGTTCCTGCTGGAGCGGTTCACGCCGCGGGCGATCTTCCTCACCGCGATGAGCCTGTTCACGGTGGGCACGCTGGTGTGTGCGGCGGCGCCGGGGTTCGAGGTGCTGCTGGCGGGACGCGTGGTGCAGGCCGGCGGCACGGCGGTGATGATCCCGCTGCTCATGACCACCGTCATGCGTCTGGTTCCGGAGGACAAGCGCGGCGCGACCATGGGCACGATGGCGATCGTCATCGGCTTCGCCCCGGCTCTGGGGCCGACGGTGGGCGGCGCCATCCTGTCCGGGCTGGGCTGGCGGTGGATGTTCTGGTTGGTGCTGATCCTGGCGGTGGCCATGTTCGCGGTGGGTGCGGTGCGCATGCACGTGCCGGGTGAGACCCGCAAGGTTCCGCTGGACATCGCATCGGTTCTGCTGTCGGGGCTGGCCTTCGCCGGGATCGTCTACGGGTTCTCGCTGATCGGCCAGTCCGGCGATACGGTGATGCCCGCGTGGCTGCCCATCGTCGTGGGGGCCGCGGTCCTCGGGGCGTTCGTGTGGCGCCAGATGGCGCTGCAGCGCGAGGACCGCCCGCTGCTGAGCCTGCTCCCGCTGGCGCACCGGCAGTACACCGTCTCGGTGATCCTGGGTGTGCTGGTGTTCATGTCGCTGCTGGGCGCCGGCGCGATCCTGCTGCCGATGTACATGCAGAACGTGCTGGGGGAGAGCACCTTCGTCACGGGCCTCGCGCTGCTGCCGGGCGGTCTGGCGCTGGCGGCGCTGTCGCGTCCGGTGGGCCGGCTCTACGACCGCGTCGGCGCGCGGCCGCTGCTCATCCCGGGTGCGGCGGGCATGGCGGTGGCGCTGTGGCTGTTCGCGCTCCTGGGGGCTGATTCTCCGCTGATCGCGGTGATCGCCATCGACGTGCTGCTCATGGTGGCGCTCGGCGTGATGATGACGCCGCTGATGACCGAGGCGCTCGGGGTGCTGCCCGACTCGCTGTACTCGCACGGCAGCGCCATCCTCACCACGCTGCAGCAGGTGGCGGGCGCGCTCGGCAGCGCGGTGTTCGTGTCGGTGGCCACCGTCGCCAGCGCCGGTCCCGCGTTGGACGCCGACGGCATGCGGGTGGCCTTTGCGACCGCGGGCGCCATCGGGATCGTCGGCTTCTGCGTCTCTCTGCTACTCAAGCGCACCACGCCGTCCTCGGCGCACTGAGCCGGGAGCTGCAGAAAGCACACGGCCCGTGCCGCGGGAAGCGGCACGGGCCGTG
>CAYVJJ010000018.1:1499-5696 GCA_964451655.1 uncultured Mycobacteriaceae bacterium
CGTCGTGTGCCGAAGCCGCGTGTGCGGGAACGGCTTCCGTTCAGCTGCCGATGACTCCGGCGGCCACGAGCGGCATCGCGCCGGCGACGAGGCAACCCGCGCCCCCCGCGATACACGCCATGAGCTCCCGACGGTCTTCAGCGCGCAACATGCGAATCAACTCTCACCTCACTTCCACGATGCCGGATTGTGAAACGCCCCGGTCATGCCTGTTATTCCGTGTGGGGGTGGGCGTCTCCGGGCGCACACGACCGACCGCCCGACGCGGTGCGACCATGCAGGCGTGCGCAAGTGCAGCCGTGCAGGCACGCGGTGCCGACGGGCGTTGTCGATTCGGGGCGCGGAGGAGCCCGCCGAGACGGTCGGGTTCAACCCCCACGGCTCCACCCTAACGCTGGTGCGCGGCGAAGACGAGGGTGCGTCCGGTCACCCCGGACGGCGGATGCGGACTCGGGCCGTCGGGCGCGCCGCCCTGGGCGGGTGGTCCTGATCACATTGCGCACCACGGCGTCTATGATGCCGATCACATTGCGCAATCTGATTCGTTGATTCGGAATCCGTTGACCGTGTCCGCGCCCTCAGCGAGTCTTGCTGCACCGAATGACCCGGTGTCCGGCCCACAAGGCAAGGACGCCACGGACGGAAACGGTGGAGCGTGATGACCGAGACGACGATCCGCGAGCTTCCGGCCGGCCCACAGGCCGCACCGGAACAGCCCGCCTACGACCTGGCCGACCGCTACCGCCCCGGCACCGGCCGCGTGCTGCTCACCGGCATCCAGGCGATCGCCCGCCAGATGGTGGAGCAACAGGTGCGTGACCTGCGCGCCGGCCTGCGCGTGGGGACGTTCGTGTCCGGCTACCCGGGCAGCCCCCTGGCGGGCGTGGACTCGATGCTGCACGGCATCCCGCAGGTGCTCGCCGAACATGACATCGCCTTCGTGCCCGGCATGAACGAGGAGATCGCGGCGACGTCGGTGTGGGGCAGCCAGGGCGACCTGGGGGCCGGCACGCCGACGCACGACGGGGTCGTCGGCGTCTGGTACGGCAAGGGGCCCGGGCTCGACCGTGCCACCGACGCGCTGCGTCACGCCAACATGTACGGGGTGAGCCCCATGGGCGGCATGCTGCTCATGGTGGGCGACGACCCCGCCTCGAAGTCCTCGACGGTGCCCGCGGTCAGCGAGCGCTCGCTCGCCGCGCTGGGCATCCCGGTGCTGTTCCCGCGCAACGCCGAGGAGATCATCACCATGGGTCAGCACGGCGTGGCGCTCTCGCGCGCGTCCGGTTGCATCGTGGCCCTGAAGATCGTGGCGGACGTGGCCGACGGCGCGTGGAGCGTCGACGGCGCCGCGCTGTCGCCGGAGATCACCGTTCCGCGGATCGACTGGGACGGAAAACCGTTCGAGTACGTGCAGCGACCGCTCGCCGCCCCGGGCGACAGCGTCGTCGCCGAGAAGGACCTCTACGGCCCGCGGCGCGCGGTGGTCGAGGCCTACGGCGAGGCGAACGGCCTCGACGTCATCGAGGTCGACCCCGCGGGCGCACGCCTGGGCATCGCCGCCACCGGCACCGCCTTCGACGCGGTGCGCCAGGGGCTGAAGGACCTGGGTCTGGACGACGAGGCGCTGCACCGCGCCGGGATCCGGCTGCTCCGCATCGGCATGCCCTCCCCGCTGGGGGCGGCGCGTGTGCGCGAGTTCGCCGACGGCCTCGACGAGCTGCTGGTGGTGGAGGACAAGACGGCGTTCCTTGAGACCCAGATCCGTGAGATCCTCTACGGCACCGCGGGTGCCCCGCGCATCCTGGGCAAGCGCGACCGCGACGGCCGGCCCCTGATGCCCGTGGACGGCGAGCTCACCACCGGGCGGATGCTGGCCCCGCTGCGGCACGTGATCGAGGACCACGCGCCCGGCATGATCACCCCGGTCCGCCGGCCACTGCCGCCGCCGTTGAGCATCGAGCCGCTGTCCGCACATCGGACCCCGTACTTCTGCAGCGGCTGCCCGCACAACCGCTCGACCGCCCTGCCCGACGGTTCGATCGGCGGCGGGGGCATCGGCTGCCACACGCTCGTGACCGTCTCCGGGCGCACCGACAGCGCCGTCACCGGCCTGACCCAGATGGGCGGCGAGGGGGCGCAGTGGATCGGCCAGGCGCCGTTCACCGACGTGCCCCACACCTTCCAGAACGTCGGCGACGGCACGTATTACCACTCCGGACAGCTCGCGGTGCAGGCGTGCGTGGCGGCCGGGGTGAACATCACCTACAAGATCCTGCACAACGACGTCGTGGCGATGACCGGCGCCCAGGACGCCGAGGGCTCGCTCACCGTCGCCGCGCTCACCCGCAAGCTCGCGCTGGAGGGCGTCGCCCGCATCATCGTGTGCGCCGACGAACCCGAGCGGCACCTGACCCGCGTGCCGCCGAAGTTCCGCAGGGCGGCGGCGCGGCTCGGCGCCCGGCGCCCCGCCGGCTTCGCCGGCATCGCCGAGCTGTGGCACCGCGACCGGCTCGACGAGGCCCAGCGTCTGCTGCGCGAGACCCCCGGCGTCACCGTGCTCATCTACGACCAGCACTGCGCCGCCGACGCCCGCCGGCAGCGCAAGCGCGGCACCCTGCCCACCCGCAACACCCGCGTGGTCATCAACCCGGCGGTGTGCGAGGGCTGCGGCGACTGCGGCGTCAAGAGCAACTGCCTGTCGGTGCAGCCGATGGAGACCGAGTTCGGCACCAAGACCCGCATCGACCAGACCTCCTGCAACACCGACTACTCCTGCCTGGACGGCAACTGCCCGGCGTTCGTCACCGTGGAGGCGCCCGAGGGTCTCACCCCCCGGCGCGAGGAGGTGCCCGCGCCGCCCGCCGTGCCCGCCCCGGACGGGCCCGCATCCGGCGATCCCGCCCAGGGCGTCGGCACGCACAGCGTGTTCATCGCGGGCATCGGCGGCACCGGCATCGTCACGGTCAACCAGGTGCTGGCCACCGCGGCCATGCGGGCCGGGTTCGACGTGGAGTCCCTCGACCAGATCGGCATGAGCCAGAAGGCCGGCCCCGTGGTCTCGCACCTGCGGTTCGCCCGCGAATCCCTGGAGCCCGCCAACCGGGTCACCCCCGGCAGCGCCACCGGCATCATCGCGCTGGACCTGCTCACCGCGGCCGAGGAGCGCAACCTCTCCTACGGCGACGCCGGCCGCACCCTGGTGGCGGCCTCCACCAGCCGCACCCCCACCGGCGACATGGTCTACGACCGATCCGTGCGGCACCCCGACGAGGCCGACCTGCTCGACCGGGTGGGCACGGTGGCGCGGCGCCTGGAGTCCTTCGACGCTCTCACCGCGGCCGAGGAGCTCTTCGGCAACACCACCGCCGCCAACTTCCTCGTCGTCGGTGCCGCCCACCAGATGGGGGCGCTGCCGATCCCGGCGGAGTCCATCGAGGAGGCCATCGGCATCAACGGCAAGTCGGTGGACGAGAACATCGCCGCGTTCCGCTGGGGCCGCGCCGCCGTCGCCGAGCCCGGGATCTTCTCGGCCGCCGTGACGCCGGCGCGCGAGCAGCGGCGCACGGAGGTGCCGGCGCGGTTGCGCGACGAGCTGAGCCTGGAGGGCGAGCCCCGCAGGACCGCGCTGCTGCGCGCCGGGGAGCTCATCGACTTCCAGGACGAGGCCCTCGCCGGGCGCTACCTGCAGCGGGTGCAGCGGGCCTGGGACGCGGAGCAGGCCGCCGGCGGCGCCGGGGACTTCACCGACGCCGTCGCGCGCGGGCTCTACAAGCTCACCGCCTACAAGGACGAGTACGAGGTGGCCCGGCTGCTCACAGACCCGGCCTTCGCGGATGCGGTACAGGGCCAGGTGCCCGGCGGCACGGACCTCACGTTCAAGCTCCACCCGCCGACGCTCAAGGCGCTCGGGCGCAGCCGCAAGGTCGGCTTCGGCCCCCGCTCCCACACGGTGCTGCGGGCGCTGGCCCACGGCCGCAGGCTGCGCGGCACCCGCCTGGACCCGTTCGGCTACACCGCGATGCGGCGACTGGAGCGGGCCTTGCTGGCGCACTACGAGGCCACCATCGACGGGATGCTGGGCGGGCTGCACACCGTCGACGGGTATGCGCGGGCCGTGGAATTCGCCGGGCTGCCGGAGATGATCCGCGGCTACGAGGAGGTCAAGCTCGCGAACGTCGAGGCCTACCGGGCGCG
>CAYVJJ010000018.1:5796-18779 GCA_964451655.1 uncultured Mycobacteriaceae bacterium
TGATCCGCGGCTACGAGGAGGTCAAGCTCGCGAACGTCGAGGCCTACCGGGCGCGGTTGGCGGAGCTCGGCATCCCCGACGACTTCTAGCCGCGCAGATCCGTCTATGTCCGATCACACCCGTCCACAGCCGTTGACACCCATCCCCTCTCGCACAGACCCCCGTACGCCGAGCGATCCTCGCGTCGGGCACAGACCGGGCCCGCACACCGGGCCGGACCGCAACCCCGGAAGGGACACCACCTGATGACCGCTACCCTCACCCGCATGGACGACCGCACCGCCCCCGAGTCCGACACCGCCGGCGCCCCCGGCGTGTTCGCCGGATCCCGCCGGCTCACCGACCGCCCGCACGAGCAGGTGGTGCACGTGGCCGACGCGGAGACCGGTCTGCGTGCGATCATCGCCATCCACTCGACCGCGCTCGGGCCCGCGCTCGGCGGCACCCGCTTCTACCCCTTCCCCGCCGAGTCCGCGGCGCTCGAGGACGCGCTGCGCCTGTCGCTGGGCATGACCTACAAGTCAGCGGTGGCGGGAGCCGACCTCGGCGGCGGCAAGGCCGTCATCATCGGCGATCCGGCCGTGATGAAGACCGAGGCGCTGCTGAGTGCGTACGGGCGTGTCGTCGAGACGCTCGGCGGGCGCTACATCACCGCCGCCGACGTGGGCACCGACGCGTCCGACCTGGACGTCATCGGCCGGCACACCGACCACGTGGTGGGGCGCAGCGCAGGTCTCGGAGGCTCCGGCGACAGCTCCTACCTGACCGCACTGGGCGTGTACGAGTCGATGCGGGCCGGATCCCGGCACGTGTGGGGCGCGGACACCCCGAGCGGGTTGACCGTGGGCGTCGAGGGCGTCGGCAAGGTGGGCCGCGAGCTGGTGCGGATGCTCGTCGACGCCGGTGCCGACGTGGTGGTCACGGACGTGGACGCGGCCGCCGTCCGCTCGGTGCTCGAACGCTTCCCCGGCGTGCGCGCCGTGGACGGGACGGGGCTCATCGGCGGTACAGGTGCAGGGCGGCTCGACGTGTACGCCCCGTGCGCCCTGGGCGGGACCCTCACCCCGGGTGCCGTCGAGGGGCTCGGCGCGCGGCTGGTGTGCGGCTCGGCGAACAACCAGCTCTCCGACGCGCGCGTCGACACGCTGCTGGCCGCACGCGGGATCACCTGGGTGCCGGACTATCTCGCGAACGCGGGCGGTCTGATCCAGGTGGCCGGCGAGCGCGCGGGCGACGACGGCGCAGTGGTCGAATCCCGGGTGCGGGCCATCGGCGGTCGCGCCGCGCAGATCCTCGACCGGGCCCGCGCCGAGGGCACCACCCCCGGGCACGCCGCCGACCGCGTGGCCGAGGAGCGTATCGACGGGGCCTGAGGCCGACCGGCCGGCGGTGGTCACTCCGCCGCCGGCGTCGACCTGCCGTGCCCGGCGCCGCGGGTGATGTGGTCCAGCAGCGGTTGCGTCCGGTAGGCGACCGGGGTGGTCAGGGCCAGCGTGGTGGTGGTGTGCGCGACTCCGGGGATGGCGTGCAGCCGCTCGAGCTGGCGGAGCATCGCCTCCTGCGACTCGGCCGCCATGCGCACCAGCAGATCCTCCCGGCCGGTGGTGGAATGCACCTCGAGGACCTCGGGCATGCGCCCCAGCTCCGTGATCACCTGCGGAAGCCGCGCCTGCTCCAGCCCCACGCCGATGAACGCCTGCAGCGGCAACCCCAGCGCCGGAAGATCCAGGACGGGACGGTAGCCGGTGACCGCACCGGACTCCTCGAGCTTCCGCAGCCGCGACTGCACGGTGTTGCGCGTGACCCCCAGCTGCGCCGCCATATTCACCACGCCCGCCCGCGGGTTCTCGGTGAGCGCGGCCAGCAGGGCGGCATCCAGACGATCGAGTTCCGTCACCCGTCCACCATCCCACCCACGGAGCCGGCGCACTACCGGCCGGCCGGACCCCACAGCAGACCTCGGCCGCGGCGCACGCCGCAGGCCCCGCAGAACCAGGAGCAGCCCATGCCGGGAACCGGAATCTGGCGCACCAAATCCATCGAGCAATCCATCCAGGACACCGACGAGCCCGGGACCCGGCTCAAACGCCAGCTGACCACGCGCGACCTCGTCATCTTCGGTGTCGCGGTGGCCGTGGGCGCCGGCATCTTCACCGTGACGGCGCGCGCGGCGGGTGACATGGCGGGGCCGTCGGTGGCGATCGCCTTCGTCATCGCCGCCGTCTGCTGCAGCCTGGCGGTGATGTGCTACGCCGAGTTCGCCTCCACCGTCCCCGTGGCGGGCAGCTCGTACACCTTCTCCTACGCCACATTCGGCGAGTTCGTCGCCTGGATCATCGGGTGGGACCTGATACTGGAGTTCGCGCTGGCCTCCGCGGTCATCTCCAAGGGGTGGTCGCTGTACCTGGGTGATCTGGTGGGCATGTCCGGCGCCACGGTGATCGACCTGGGCCCGATCGAGTTCGACTGGGGAGCACTGCTCATCGTCGGCGCCGTCACCGCGGTCCTGGCGGTCGGCGCGAAGATGTCGTCGATGGTGTCCACCGTGGTCACCGCCGTCAAGATCACCGTCGTGCTGCTGGTGATCGTCGTCGGCGCCTTCTACATCAACACGTCCAACTACTCGCCGTATCTGCCGGAGGCGCAGGAGAAGGCCGGCTTCACCGGCGGCGGGCTCAGCCGCACGCTGTTCTCCGTGCTCACCGGCGCCGACGGCAGCACCTACGGCTGGTACGGCCTGCTTGCGGCCGCGAGTCTGGTGTTCTTCGCGTTCATCGGCTTCGACGTCGTCTCGACCACCGCGGAGGAGACCAAGAACCCGCAGAAGTCGCTGCCCCGCGGCATCCTCGGCTCGCTCGCCATCGTCACGGTGCTCTACGTGCTGGTGACGCTGGTGCTCACCGGGATGGTGCCCTATACGGACCTGCAGACGGGCAGCGACCTGGTCGGCGGCGGCAGCGCCACCCTCGCCACCGCCTTCGAGGCGCACGGCATCACGTGGGCGCAGACGGCCATCAACGTCGGCGCCGTCGCGGGGCTGACCACCGTGGTCATGGTGATGATGATGGGGCAGACGCGCGTGCTGTTCGCGATGTCGCGCGACGGACTGCTGCCGCGGAGCCTGGCCAAGACCGACCGCAAGGGCGTGCCGGTGCGGATCACGCTGATCGTGGGCCTGCTGGTCGCCGTGATCACCGCGATCTTCCCGATCAGCACCCTCGAGGAGATGGTCAACATCGGCACCCTGTTCGCGTTCGTGCTGGTGTGCGTCGGCGTGATCGTGCTGCGGCGCACCCGTCCGGACCTCAAGCGCGGGTTCCGTGTGCCGCTGGTGCCGCTGGTGCCGATCCTGGCGGTGCTCGCCTGCGGGTGGCTGATGCTGAACCTGGCGGTGGAGACCTGGATCCGGTTCCTGGTGTGGATGGCGCTGGGCGTGGTCGTGTACTTCGCCTACAGCAAGAGGCACTCCGTGCTGGGCCGGCGCATCCAGGCCTGTGCGACGCGGCCGGCCGGGGCGGGCGACGCCGCTGCGGAGGAGTCGACGTCCGGCGGAGCCCCTGCGGGCGGGGACCGGGTCCTCGAGGGATCGGTGCACTGACGGGCTGAAGAGTCCGGATGACCAGGCGGTGGACGTGGAGTGCAGGCCGGCACTTCTGTGACGGACGATGCAGTGGCGGCGGAGCAAGGTGCATGATCGAGCCGTGACCAACGACGATGCCCCGACCTCCGGCGCAGCGGACGCCGGTACTGCCGGTGCCACGGCCGCCGGCGTCACCGCCCCGGAGACGGCCGGCGCCGCGACGGAGCGCTCGAGTGCGTGGACCGCTGCGCCGCTGGCCGTATGGGCGTTCGCGTTCGTGCTGCTGCGGATCTTCGCGGTGTCCGGGTACGACTGGAACACCGCGTTCAACGTCTCCACCACGCTCAGCCTCAGCGACGGGCTGAACCTCTTGTTCGGCTCGCTCATGGGCGGCCACATCCTGGTCGAGGTGCTGCTCGTCATCCTGCTGCCGCTGCTCGTCGCCGACTTCCTGTGGTCGCCCCGCGGTCACCGGCCGATCGTCGTGCTTCCGCTGCTGGTGTCCGGTGTCCTGCTCGTGGCGATCACGGTGAGCTACGGGGCGTGGTGGCTGCCGGTCGCGGCCGGGGGCGTACTGGGGCTGTTCGCGCTGATCCGCATGCTGCCGCAGGGCTACCCGTTGCGCAGGGTGCTGGTGGAGGCGATGGCGAGGGTGGGGGTCGTCGGCGGGGCGGGCGTCCTCGTGGCGGCCGCGTTCGTGCAGACCCCGTGGGTGCCGCGCGAACACATCGAGACGACCGACGGGCCCCTGACCGGGTACGTCCTGAGCGTCGACTCGGGATTCATCAATGTGCTGACCGACGACCAGGAGTTCGTGATCCTGCCCAGCGGGGACGTGCTCTCGCGGGAGTGACGCGCCCGGAAGGCGACGCCGTGCGGGCCACCCGCGCCGGGGCGGCGGACCCGCGGCGGCCGCGCAGAGGACCACCGCCGCCGGCACCCCGCCCCGCGGCAGCCGAGCAACCCCCGCGCCCTTGCTGCCCGGCGGCCCCTACAGAACCTGCGAGAGGAATCGCTGCAGCCGGTCGGTGCCGGGCGCCTCGAAGACCTGCTCCGGGGCGCCGGTCTCCACCCCGGTGCCCTGGTCCATGAAGAGGACCGTGTCGGAGACCTGCCGCGCGTACCCCATTTCGTGGGTGACCACCACCATCGTCATGCCGCTGGAGGACAGGTCGGCCATCAGCGACAAGACCCCTTTGACCAGCTCGGGGTCGAGGGCGCTGGTGGCCTCGTCGAAGAACATCACCTGCGGCCGCATTGCCAGGGCGCGGGCGATGGCGACCCGCTGCTGCTGACCGCCGGAGAGGTTGCCGGGGCGTGAGTCGGCCTTCGCCGCCAGGCCCACGAGCTCCAGCTGCGCCCGGGCCACCGCGCGCGCCTCGTCTTTGCCTTTCTTCTGCAGCTTGTGCGGGGCCAGCGCCACGTTGTCGAGCACAGTTTTGTGCGGGAACAGGTTGAAGTGCTGGAACACCATGCCGATGCGCTGACGCAGCCGGTCCGGATTGTCGCGCAGCACCGACTGCCCGCCCAGCAGGATGTCGCCGGCGTCGGGCTCGTGGAGCCGGTTGAGCACCCGCAACAGTGTCGATTTGCCGGAGCCGGAGGGGCCGATCACCGTCACGGTCTTTCCGGCGTCCACGTGCAGGTCGACGCCGCGCAGCACCCTGTTGCGGCCGAAGGCCAGGTGCAGGCCGCGGCCGGTGAGCGACACGGAGTCCGTGCCGGCACCGCCGGGTGGGGCGGTTCCGCCGTGTGCTGCAGAGCCGCCGGACGATGCGGGGCCGGCAGCGCGAGGCGAGTCGGTCATCTCAGGCCTCCAGGAGCTTCTCGTCGGCGGGGTCGAGGGTGCCGGAGTCGTCGGGGCGCCCGGTGCGCAGTCGGTGGTCGATGTAGTTGACCAGGTGCGTCAACGGGATGGTGAGCACCAAGTAGAGGATTCCCGCGGCCACCAGCGGCGACAGGTTGCCCGTCTGCGCGTTGAGGTCGCGGCCCACGGCGAACAGCTCGCGTTGGCTGACGATCAGACCCAGGAAATAGATCAGCGAGGAGTCCTTGATCAGTGAGATGAACTGGTTCATCAGCGCGGGCAGCACCCGCCGCACGCCCTGCGGCACCACCACCAGGCGCATCGAGCGCGAGTAGCTGAACCCGAGCGCCCGCGAGGCCTCCATCTGCCCCGGTTCCACGCTCTGGATCCCGGACCGGAAGATCTCGCCGATGTACGCGGACGCCATGAGCGCCAGTGCCGCCGCCCCCAGCCAGTAGGGGTTGTTGCCGGTGAAGTCCTGCACGATCGGACCGACCCCGAGTCCCACGATCAGGATGATCACCACGGCGGGCAGTCCGCGGAAGACGTCGGTGTAGATGCGGGCGGGCCAGCGCAGCCACCGGTGCCGCGAGATCCCGGCGACGGCCAGCAGCATGCCGACGACGGTGCCCGCGATCCCGGAGGTGACCGCCAGGATCAGCGTGTTCGGCAGGCCGGTCTTGATCAGATCCGGGAACGCCTGCCTGTACAGCGACCAGTCGAAAAACGTGTCGCCCAGTTGCTGCAGCGTGGACCGGGGTGCGGGCGCCCCGGCCTCCTGGTCGCCTTCGGGATTCTCGGCTGCGTTGGCCTCGGCGATCGCTTGGAAGTCGGGCAGGTCCGGCACGGGCGCCGCCTTGCTGCCCGGTTTCCAGCCCGGCGGCAGCGGCCGGGGGACCCAATCGGTGTAGAGCTGCGCCCAGGTGTCGTCGGCGATGACCGCGTCGAGCCCCGCATTGAGCGCGTCGATCAGCGGCTGATTGTTCTTGGCCACCGCCCAGCCGATGTAGTTGTCCAGGCTGAACGTGTTCTGCACGATCTCCATGCGGTCGCCCGGCTTGATCGCGCCGGTCGCCTGCTGGGAGGGGGCCACCCATGCGTCGATCTGGCCGGACTTGAGGTTGGCGTAGGCGGTGGCGTAGTCGGGGAACTTGACCGGGTGCAGGTGCAGGGTGTTGACGACGTACTCGTCCTGGACGGTGCCCTGCACGACGCCGATGCGGGTCGATGCGTCCAGGTCGGAGAACCCCTGGACGCCCCCGCCCGACGGTGCGACCAGGGAGAAGTACCCGAAGTCGTAGCCGTTGGTGAAGCCCACCGTCTGACGGCGCTCGTCGGTCGCGGTGATCGACGACGACCCGACATCGAACCGTCCGGCCGCCACCTGCGCGAGCAGGCCGGCGAAGTCGGTGCCCACGAACTTGACCTGCAGCCCCAGCTTGGCGGCCACCGCCTTGAGGAGCTCGTTGTCGTAGCCGGTGTAGGTGTTGTGCGAGTCGACGCAGATGCTCGGCGGCGCGTCGGAAAGGGTGCCGACGGTGAGGACGCCGGGGGTCGACAGGCCCAGCGCGTCCACGTCGACCCGATCGAGCGGCTCCGCATCGGCGGTGGTGTACCGGTCCTCCCCGGCGGCGGAGGTGTCGACGTTGGCGGGGGCGGCGGTGGCGCCCTCGATGCCGCGTGGCGCGCAGAGGTCGGCCGCACCGCTCTGCGCGTCCGGGCCCGCGCCCGATCCGCACGCGGCCAGCGCCAGGCCGAGGAGCACGGCGAGCACGAGGCCGATGAGTGCGCGGATCCTGCCCGCCGCGGCGTGAAGCATGGCAGAAAGCGTAACGCCCGGACGCCGTCGTATCCCCCGCGACGGCGGGGCGATCGCGTCGTTCCGGCCGCGGCGCCGCCCTGCGGAGGGGCCCCGCGGTCAGGCGGGCATCGAACGGTTCAGCGAGGGCGAGACGACGCCGGCGAGCGCCCGGAGAAACGCCCTGGTGCAGTCGAGGAAGTCGAAGTAGTCGCGCCACAACGTGATCCGGCCGTCGTCGACGACGAACTTGCCGCACACCCAGAACCGCATGCGCAGCGGGCCCAGAGTGATCTCGTCCACCCGTTCGGTGAGCACAGTGCCACCGTCCGCCGCCGCAGTGATGGTGCGCACACCGAAGCCCACTCCCGGGCGTGACAGCAGCTCCGCCACCTGGCGCACCCGGTCTGCGCCGCGCAGCGTGGCCAGCCCGACGTTGGTGTACACGATCCGTTCGTCCACCAGTCGGAGGGCGGCGGCGGTGTCGCGTTCGGCCAGCGCGGTGAGGAAATCATGCACGACGGCGACGGGTGCGGCGGGCCGGGCCGCCGCGGGGCCGTCCGCGATGCCGGGAGTCTCAGGATCGGGCATCGTGCCTCCTCGGTGTCGGGCCGCGCTACGGCGGGCCGTCCGCCCGCCGGGTGAGCGCCTCGAAGTGTCGCAGGGGTCTTCGCCCGCCGTTTTCACCGTATCGCAGTGCCCGGCCGACATCGCAGTGCCCGGCCGACGCGGACCTGTACTCAGGAGGTGCCGACGGAGCACGTACGGGCGGACAAGGGCACCGAGAGTTCACCGGATCGTCGCCGGTCGTTGGTCGACAGGTGGGATCCCGGTACCGGTGGCGTCTTAGCGTCAGGGCACAAGGGCCGGGCGCACCACGGGGTCGGGACCCGGTCCTGCCGGAGTGAGACGAGGAGATCGCGACGATGACAGTGGCCGTGGAGGAGACGCGTCGACGCCGGGACGAGGTGGTCGACGCGCTGGCGGCGCAGGCCGCCGCGCAGCCGGTGGGCACGCGGCTGCCCGGGGAAGCGCTGATCATGCGCCGGTTCGGGGTGACGCGGTCGGTGGCGCGCTCCGCCATCGAGCGGCTGGAAGGATGCCACCTGGTGCGGCGGGTGCAGGGGATGGGGACCTTCGTGCACAGGCGGCTGGACCTGCCTGTCGCCGAGGTGCCGTCGTTCCACCGCGTGGTCGCCGCGGCGGGTGCGCGGCCGCGGACCGTCGTGATCAACACCTCTGCGGCGGAGATGCCGCGGGCGGGTTCCCGGGCGTTCACTGCCGCGGAGCCGGGCGCCGGTGCGCGCGGGGCGCGGGCCGTCTGCAAGATCGAGCGGCTCGGTTTCATCGACGATGAACCGGCCGCCGCGCTCGAGCACTGGGTGTGCCCGGACGCACTGCCCGAGCCTGCGGTGGCGGCGCGGGTGTACGAGTCGCTGCACGACGGATTCGAGGCGGCGGGGGCGTCGGTGCGCTGTGTGCTGCGCCGGGCCACCACCGAGGACGCGCCCACCTGGGTGTGCCGCCGGCTCGAGATCCCGGCGCGGTCCGTTGCCTGGCTGTCCGAGACGGCATGCGTGGCGGCGGCGACGGGGAAGCCGCTGTACTACGCCCGCATCTGGTGGCGCACCGACCGGGTACGCCTGGTGTTCACGGCGGCGGACTGACCAGCGGGCGGCCCGCCGCCGTCGGGTCACTCCGCGGAGCCGGTGCCGCCCGTGGACGAAAGCTGCTCACGGGCCCACTGGAGGAAATCGTTCAGCGGGGTGAAGGGCAGGTCGAAGTCCATGCTCATAGTGTTCCTTTCCGTGGCGTGAGGGGGCGTTCGAAGCCCACCGCAATCTACCGATGCCCGTCCGGCCGTGCCACGCGCGGCCTCGGAAGGACGGGACGCCGTCACGGGGGCGGCTCAATACAAGTGGTCGCGGTACTCCTCGGTGCGGGCGGGCGGCGCGTCCGCGGACACCGCGAGGCCCAGCTGTTCGTGGATCATGTCGCGCAGCGCCGGCACCTGCTGCTGGTCCACCCATGTGTCCGGACGCCACAGGTTGCCGCGCAGCATCGCCCGCGCGCAGTGCGTGTAGACCTCGTCGATGCGCACGATCAGCGCGAGCTGCGCGGGACGTCCGGACAGCGCCAGGTCTGCGCAGAGGTCAGGGTCCGTCGTGAGGGTGGCCGTGCCGTTGACCCGAACCACTTCCTCCTGCCCGGGCACGATGAACAGGATGCCGACGTGCGGGTTGGCCAGGATGTTGCGGTAGGAGTCGCCGCGGCGGTTCCCCGGCCTGTCCGGCAGGATCAGCGTCCGCTCGTCGGGCATCCGGACCACGCTGGTGAGATCCCCGCGCGGGGAGCTGTCGCAGCGCCCCTCCGCGTCCGCCGTGGCCAGCACGAAGAACCGGGCGTGCCGGATGAACTCCCGCACCAGCGGGGTCGTGTACGGCGTGGACTTGGCGATGATGTCCGGGTGCGGCGGTCCGCCCAGAACCTCCTCGAGGCGCTCGTGCGAGCTGATCCGGTGCGGGTCCGGGATCGGTGCGGTGCGTGCGGTGGCCGTGTCCTGCGCCGCGGCATGCGCGGCGGTGACCGTGGGCTCCATCCGTCCTCCGTAATGCTGGGCGGGATGCCCGGCCGGGCGGGGCTCTGCGGCCGGTGGCAAGGACAGCCTACGCACACTCACGCTGCGCTCCGGTGCCGCGTGCCCGTTCCGCCTCCGGGCGGTTTCCCGGTGTCCGGGATCACATCGTGAGCGGGCGCGCGGCGGCGCGACGGTGGAACCGGCCCTGCCGCGCGGCGTTCCCGGCGCCCGCACGGCGGGGCCTCCGGAGACGAAGGAGCGCGGTGATGGCGGAACGGGGCGGGGATGGCTGGGACGTGGTGGTGGTCGGCGCCGGTGCGGCGGGTGCGGCGGCGGCGCTGAGCGCACACGAGGCGGGCGCGCGGGTGCTGGTCCTGGACAAGGGCGACACGTCGACGGCCGGCGGCAACACGCGTGTGTCGGGCGGCGGCTGGTTCACGCACGACGACCCCGCCAGGGCGGCGGTGTTCCTGCGTGCACTCTGCGGTGATTACACGCTCGACGACGCTGTCGTCGAAACCTGGGCGGCTGAGACGGCCCGCAACTCGGAGTGGTTGCGGTCGCTGGGCGCTGATGTGCGCCGTAGCGGGCGGTACCACACGGAACCCGAGTACGCGGGCGTCGACGGCGCCGAGTGCTACACCGGCATGGACACGGTGCAGGGCCGGATGGGCGACGGAGTGCTGCAGGCGTTCCTCACCGCCGCGCTCGACGATGCCGGCATCGGGGTGCGACACGGGGCGCGCGCCCACCGACTGGAGGTCGGGCCCGGCGGTGCCGTCACCGGGGTGGTGCTCGACAGCGGCGAGACGGTGCCGGCGCACGGGGGCGTGGTGCTGGCCACGGGCGGTTTCGCCGCCGATCCGCAGATGGTGCGCGATCATCTGCGGCTGCCCGACCACGTGCTCTGGGGTGCGGAGTCGTCGACCGGCGACGGGCACCGCATGGCGCAGAAGGCGGGCGCCGGGATGTGGCACATGGACAACATGATGACGATCACCGGCGTCGCCACCGGCCGCCGCACCGGGATGTACCTGGCGCTGTGGGGCTCGCCCCACTACCTATTCGTCTCCGCCGCCGGCCGCCGGTTCACCGACGAGACGGCGGAGGCGCGGCACGGGCACATCCGGCGCGACGGGCGCTACGAGCACTTCCCCACGCACCGTTTCCACGTGATCTTCGATGACACCCTGCTCGGCGCCGGCCCCCTGAGCCCGCCCCGTTCGGTGCTGCCCGTCGGCACCGAGCTGCTCGAGCGCGGCACCGTCTGGAGCGCCGACAATTCCGCCGAGCTGGCCGACGGCACCATCGCCTCCGCACCCACCATCGCCGAATTGGCGCGGCGGATCGATGTCGACGCGGACGCACTGGAGGAGACCGTGCGTTCCTACAACGCGGCCTGCGCGGCGGGCGCCGACCCGTGGTTCGGCCGCGATCCGCGCACGCTCGGTGCGGTGGGCGACGGCCCGTACTACGCGCTCGAGGTGGTGCCGATGCTCGGCTGGAGCAGCGGAGGCCCCCGGCGCGACGCGCGCTCGCGTGTGCTCGACCCCTTCGGCGCGCCGATCGACGGGCTCTACGCGGCGGGCGAGGTGAGCTCCACCTACAGCTGGTGCAAGGACGGCGGTTTCCACATCGCCGACGCGCTGGCCTTCGGTCGGATCTCGGGCCGGGAGGCGGCCCGGCGAGCGCGGCAGGTGCGCGGCAGAGGAGTGTCCGGTCGCCGTTGAGCGCGACGTATCCCGCACGGCGGGATATTCCGTTCCCGTCCGGCGGCGCCGCTGTGATCGTGGTCTCCACGGCGACGCGATCCGGTGCGGGCGCCCGGCAGCACGGCGACGGGAGCGGAAGATGGGCAGCAAGGTGCTCGAGGCCATCGAGGCCCACGCGGACGAACTGTTCGCGGAAGGAGCCGAGGCGGAAAAGCTCGGAAGACTCACCGATCGCACGGTCGAGATCATGAACGAGGCGCAGGCCATGCGGATGTTCCAGCCGGCCGAGTACGGGGGCCTCGAGTACCGCCCGCGTCAGTTCGCGGAAGCCGTGATGCGCCTGGCGTCGCTCGATCCGGCCGCGGGTTGGGTGCTGGGGGTGTGCGGGGTGCACCCCTGGCAGCTGGCCTACAACGACAAGCGGGTGCGCGAGGAGGTGTGGGGCTCCGACAGCAGCATCTGGATGGCCTCGCCCTACATGCCCGGCGGGATGCTGACGCCGCAGGGCGACGGAACCTACTCCTTCAAGGGCCGCTGGTCGTTCTCGTCGGGCACCGACCACTGCCGGTGGGCGTTCCTCGGCGGGTTCCTCACCGGCCCCGACGGGTCGATGCCGGCCGAGCCGCAGATGGTGCACGTGATCGTGCCGCGCGGCGACTACGAGATCGTCGAAGACTCGTGGAACGTGGTGGGCCTGCGCGGCACCGGCAGCAAGGACCTGGTGATCGAGCACGCCACAGTGCCCGAGTACCGCTTCATGACCTGGGACGACGTGGTCAGTGGCGACGGTCAGGCGCGTTCGGGCCGCACCGAGACGCTCTACCGGCTGCCGTGGTCCGGGATGTTCCCGCTGGGCATCACCGCGGCCACCGTCGGGATCTGCGAGGGGCTGCTGCGCCTGGCGCAGGAGTACCAGTCCGACCGCATCAATGCGCAGGGCACCGCCGTCAAGGACGACCCGTACACCATGTACCGGTTCGGGGAGCTCATGTCGGACCTGCGGGCGGCCCGGGCCGAGCTGCTGGCCAACGTCGACGACCTGTGGGACGTCGCCGAACGCGGGGATCAGCCGGACTTCGCCCGCCGTGCGCAGGGCCGTGCCACCCAGGTGCGCGCGGCGTGGCGCGCGGTGGAGGCGGTCAATGAGATCTACGCCCGCTGCGGCGGGACGGCGCTGCGCATGGAGATGCCGATGCAGCGGTTCTGGCGCGACGCCCAGGCCGGCATGCACCACGCTATCCACTCGCCGAACACCGTCTACCACGCCTCCGCGCTCAGCGCGCTGGGCGCGGATCCGCAGGGCGGCCTGCGGATGATGATCTGAGGCGCCGCACCCCCGGCACGCCGCTCCGTGCCGCCCGACCCGACCGACCGAAAGGACTGGCACACCATGGCAGCCGACACACGCGAGCGTGACATCAAAGCGCTCGGCTATATCGAGGTGCAGACCGACGACATGGAGCGCTGGCGGACGCTGGCGTTCGACGTGCTCGGTTTCGCGCAGGGTT
>CAYVJJ010000019.1:0-18361 GCA_964451655.1 uncultured Mycobacteriaceae bacterium
CCCTCGCCCTCGACCAGCCAGACCGCCTCGACGTGGTTGGCGTAGTGGAAGAAGTTCTCGGTGCCGGCCTTGATCGTGGTCTCGTGGAACGAGAAGCCCACCTTGTCGCCGCCGAGGATGATCCGCTTGCTCACCCAGTTGCCGTTGTCGGGGCTGACCTCGCGGTCGGTGCCGGTGATCTCAGCGGTGGTGCGAACGATCATGTGCTCATGCCTTTCGGGGTTGCGGGGTTGGTTGTGCCGGCCCGTCGTAGGGCCGAGGGGCCGGTGCTTCACAAGACGCGGGCCCCGCCAGCGCAGTGCGCCATGCGGGGCCCGTGCCCGGCGGGACGGTCGTCAGGCCATGACCTTGGCCACCGACTCCGCGATGATCGACAGTCCGTGGCGGAACTCATCGTCGGTGGTGGTCAGCGGCGGCAGCAGCTTGACCACCTCGCTCTCGGGACCGGAGGTCTCCAGCAGCAGACCCGACTCGAACGCCGCGCTGCACACCTCGGAGGCGTTCTCGGCCTTCTCGAACGCCAGCGCCTGGACGAGGCCGCGGCCGCGGGTGGAGACGCCGGGGTAGGAGTCGGCGATGGTGTCGAGCCCCTCGCGGACCAGCGTGCCCTTGCGCAGGGTCTCCTTCTCGAGCGTGTCGTCGCCCCAGTAGTTGTTCAGCGCCGCAGTGGCGGTGACGAACGCCGGGTTGTTGCCGCGGAAGGTGCCGTTGTGCTCGCCCGGGGTCCACACGTCCAGGTCCGAGCGGAACATCGTCAGCGCCAGCGGCAGGCCGTAGCCGCCGATGGACTTCGAGAGGGTGACGATGTCCGGGGTGATGCCGGCGGCCTCGAACGAGAAGAACGGGCCGGTGCGTCCGCAGCCCATCTGCACGTCGTCGACGATCAGAAGGATGTCACGCTCGGCGCACAGCTCCGAGAGCGCGCGCAGCCACTCGGGCCGTGCGACGTTGATGCCGCCCTCGCCCTGCACGGTCTCGACGATCACCGCGGCCGGGCGGTTCAGGCCCGAGCCGGAATCGTCGAGGACCCGCGAGAACCACTGGAAGTCCTCCGCGACGCCGCCGAAGTAGTTGTCGAACGGCATCGGCGTGGCGTGCACCAGCGGGATGCCGGCGCCGTTGCGCTTCATCGAGTTGCCGGTGACCGACAGCGAGCCCAGCGTCATGCCGTGGAAGGCGTTGGTGAAGCTGATGACCGACTCGCGGCCGGTGACCTTGCGGGCCAGCTTCAGGGCGGCCTCGACGGCGTTGGTGCCGGTGGGGCCGGGGAACATGACCTTGTAGTCGAGTCCGCGCGGCTCGAGGAGGTTCGTGTCGATGGCCTGGAGGAAGTCGCGCTTGGCGACGGTGGCCATGTCGAGCGCGTGGGTGACGCCGTCACGCTCGATGTAGTCGACCAGCGCCTGCTTGAACACCGGGTTGTTGTGGCCGTAGTTGAGCGTGCCTGCGCCGGCGAAGAAGTCCAGGTATTCGCGGCCGTCCTCGCCGCGCATCCAGCTGCCCTTGGCGGTGTCGAACACCGTGGGCCATCCGCGGCTGTAGCTGCGGACCTCGGACTCGCGTTTGGCGAAAATGTCGGTGTCGATCTTATCGATCACAGTCATGGCGATTACCTCATTCAGTGATAGCGGATGCCGCTGTCGTTGGCGTCGGAATCGTTGGCGTGTCGTCGTCAGCGCCCGTCGCCCCGGCCTGCGGCGGGTGCGGCCTCCATGGGGACCCGCGCGCGGCCGCCGCCTCTATGGTGCGTCGGCGGGATCTCCGATGATGTAGAGGTCCTCCGGCTCGTGGCTGTCGGGGAAGGCGTCGGCGGGGAACAGATCCTCGCGCCGGATACCCACCCCACGACGGCGTGCGACCCCGGTGAACAGCGCCTGCGAGGCGGTGTTGTCCGGGCTGATGGTCGTCTCCAGCCGGGAGACGCCCTCGGGGGCGAGCCGGTCCAGAAGCCCGTAGAGCATACGGCCGGCGATGCCCTTGCCGCGCTGGGACTCGTCCGTGGCCACCTGCCACACCATGAGGGTGTCGGGCCGGTCCTGACGCCGGTAGCCGGTGACGAAGCCGTGCACCCGGCCGTCGACGACGGCGACGATGGAGGTGGCGGCGAAATCCCGGCACCACAGGACGTAGGCGTAGCTGGAGTTGAGGTCCAGCACGGCCGAGTCGCGGGCGATCTCCCACAGGCGGGTGCCGTCAGCGACGCGTGGCGCGCGGAAATCGACAGCGTCCGCAGAGGGGGCCTCGGTGGAGGTTGTCTGGCGGGGTACTTCGTTTTCTGGGAGCCTCATGCACGTACCAGGCTAACAACGCTGACCAGCAAAATCGCCCCCGCCCCGTGATCCGGGGCCATTTCTGCGCGGCTTGCGCAGGTCAGCCCGGCGGTGTGATGAAGACCACTGCGGACGACCGTACCTGCCTTCGCGCAGGGTCATGACCTGGTGGCGAGCGCCAAAGGGAGGACTCCGCGAGCACCCGCCGCGCGTAGGGCACGGGCTGCCAGGGTGACGGTCCAGCCCGTCTCCACCATGGCAGTGACCAGCAGCACTGTCGACCCGGGCTCGAGGTCCCGCGGCACGGTGAATTCCTCACCGATCTGCGCCACGCGGAACGCCGAGTTGGCGGCCGTCACCGGGGGCAGCCCCTGCGGACGGGCCACGGCGCCGAGCGGCGTCAACCGCCCCAAAGACGCCAAGTGCTCGGCGGCCGAGGAGGCCAGTTCCGGGTGCTCTCCCGAGACGAGGACGGCGACCGCGTCCGGGCGCACATCCCACCGCCAGGCTTTCAGCACCTGTACGCAGCCGTCGACGACCCACTGCGGGGCGGGGCCGTCCGGCTCGGCGAGCAGGGCGCGCAACCGCGTGCCCCAGCCGAGGTCGGTCAGTCTCCCCAGGGCGCGTCCGGCGGCGGGGCCGTCGGTGATGCGCCCCTTGAGCTCCAGCCCGAGCCGCGGCAGGCCGGTGGGCCACTGGCGGCGCACCGTCAGGTCCACCCCGGGCCTGTCGAGGCGCTCGCGGGCGGCGCGGGCGGCGTCCTGGTCCACCGCGGGGTCCCAGCGGCGCCCCGAGCAATTGTCGCAGCGGCCGCAGCCGTCCTGCTCGGTGCTCAGGAACGGGTCGTCGAGCTGGGCGCGGAGGAACCGCATCCGGCATCCGGTGGTGCGTTCGTAATCCAGCATGGCCTGCTGCTCGTGTAGACGTGCGCGGGCGAGGCTGGCGTAGCGTTCCGCGTCGTAGACCCACTCCTGGCCGGTGGCGACCCACCCGCCGCGCACGCGTCGGACCGCGCCGTCCACGTCGAGCACTTTGAGCACCATCTCCAGCCGGTTGCGGCCCAGATCCACTCGGGACTCGAGCGCCGGTGTGGACTGCGGGGCGTCGCCGAGCGCGTCGATGACCGACCGCACAGTCTGTTCGCCGGGGAACGACACGGAGGCGAAGTACCGCCAGATCTGCTCGTCCTCGGCGCCGGGCAGCAGCACCACCTCGGCGCGGTCGGTGCCGCGGCCGGCGCGGCCCACCTGCTGGTAGTAGGAGATCGGCGACGAGGGCGCCCCCAGGTGCACCACGAAACCCAGGTCCGGCTTGTCGAATCCCATGCCCAGGGCGGAGGTGGCCACCAGGCACTTGACCCGGTTGGCGAGCAGGTCCGCCTCGAGCGTCTCGCGCTCGGCCGGGTCGGTGCGGCCGGTGTAGGCGGCCACGGCATGCCCTTGCTCGGCCAGCAGTGCCGCCAGGTCTTCGGCCGCCGAGACCGTCAACGTGTACACGATGCCGGAGCCGGGGAACGATTCCAGATTCCGTGCGAGCCACGCCGCGCGATCCCGGGACTCGGCCACGTGGACCACCGACAGGTGCAGAGAGTCGCGGTCCAGTCCGCCGCGCAGGACCAGCGTGCCGTCTCCGGCCGGGTCTCCGGCGGGACCGTCCTCCACCCCGACGCCGAGCTGCGTCGCGACATCGGACACCACGCGGTCGTTCGCCGTGGCGGTGGTGGCGAGCACGGGCGTGCCGGCGCCCAGGTCGGCGACGAGCGAGCGGATGCGACGGTAGTCGGGGCGGAAATCGTGGCCCCAATCGGAGACGCAATGGGCCTCGTCGACCACCACCAGCCCGGCGTCGTGGGCCAGGTGCGGCAGCACGTTGTCACGGAAATCCGGGTTGTTGAGGCGCTCCGGACTCACCAGCAGCACGTCCACCTCGCCGGCGCGGACCCGGCGGTGGATGTCGTCCCATTCGGTGATGTTGCCCGAATTGATCGTCGCAGCGCGCACCCCCGCACGTTCGGCGGCGGCCACCTGATTGCGCATCAGGGCCAGAAGCGGCGAGACGATGACGGTGGGACCGCGGCCCGCCTCCCGCAACAGCTTGGCGGCGATGAAGTACACCGCCGATTTGCCCCAGCCGGTGCGCTGGACGACCAGGGCGCGTCGCCGGTCGATCACCAGCGCCTCGATGGCCGTCCACTGGTCCTCCCGCAGCCGTGCCCCCGGCCCCGCCAGGTCGGTCAGCAGCGCGTCGGCGCGCATGCGCAGGGTGTCGCGGTCCCCGCCGGGCGCCGCGCGGGCATCGGGCCGGGCGGTGGTGGTATCAGTCGTTCCAGTCGTCCCCATGACGGCCATGGTGCCTTGCGGGTCCGACGGACCGCGGCTGCGGCGCCGGGTTGTCCACAGGCCCTGCCGCGTCCACAGGGGCCTGTCGCACTGCGAGCGACCGCCGCGCCCGTACCGCCGATGGCAGGTTCTGTGCTCTGATGGGGGGATGAGCGATCACGGCAGCACCGAATCCGCGGACGGGGGCGGGCACGGCCGCGCGTCCGGCGATCTCGACGTGGTGGTCTACGGGGCCACCGGCTTCGTGGGCCGCCTGGTGGCCGGCCACCTGGCGGCGCACGCGCCGGACGGCGTGCGCGTAGGCCTGGCGGGACGCAACCGCGGCCGGCTCGAGGAGATCCGCAGGAGCCTGGGGGCCGCTGCGGCGGAGTGGCCCGTCCTCACCGCCGACGCGACCGACGACGCCTCCCTCGCCGCGCTCGCCGGCTCGGCGCGCGTGGTCATCAGCACCGTCGGCCCTTACGCCCGCTACGGCCTGCCGCTGGTGCGGGCCTGCGCCGAAGCCGGCACCGACTACGTGGACCTCACCGGAGAGGTGCTGTTCCACCGCGAGAGCATCGACCGCCACCACGACACGGCCCGCCGCACGGGGGCGCGGATCGTGCACTCGTGCGGCTTCGACTCGGTACCGTCCGATCTCGGCGTCTACGAACTGCACCGGGCGGTGACGGCGGACGGCGCGGGCGAGCTGGGCGAGACCACTCTGGTGGTGTCCGACCTGCGCGGCGGCATCAGCGGCGGCACGGTCGACTCGCTGCGCATGCAGATCGACGCGATGCGCAAGGACAAACAGGCCCGCCGTACCGGCCTGAACCCCTATGCGCTCAGCCCCGATATGTCGGCCGAGCCGGCGACGGGGCGCCAGTCCGACACGGCGATCGTGCGCGGCTCGGACATCGCGCCCGGCCTGACCGGCTTCCTCGCCCCGTTCTTCATGGGTCCGTACAACACCCGGGTGGTGCGGCGCTCGGCCGCGCTGCTCGGCCACGCCTACGGCCGCGGCTTCCGCTACCGCGAGGTGATGGCGGTGGGGGCGTCCCCGCTGTCGCTGGTCCCCGCCGCTGCGGTCACCGCGGGCATGGGAGGGCTCGTCGCGGGCCTGGGCTTCGGCCCCACGCGCAAGGTCCTCGACCGTGTGCTGCCCAAACCCGGCAGCGGCCCCGGGGAGAAGGCGCGCGCCAACGGCCGCTTCGCCGTCGACGTCTACACGACCACCTCCACCGGTGCCCACTACCGTTCACGCGTGGCGGCGCAGGGAGACCCGGGCTACGCGGCCACCGCGGTGATGCTGGGGGAGAGTGCACTGGCGCTGGCGGTCGACCGGCATGCGCTCCCGGAGGCGGCCGGCGTGCTCACACCGGCCACGGGGCTCGGGGAGGCGCTGGTCCGGCGGCTGCGGGAGCGCGGGTTCACCCTCAGCACCGAGCGCCGCTGAGGACGCGGCCGCGTTCGCTACCCTGTGAACATGAGCATCACCACGCCCGTCCCGGAATCCAGCCACCCGGAATCCCGCACCGCGGACCCGGCCGCGGCGGACGCGCAGGACGCCGACGGGGCCGACGCGGTGCGCTCGGTCGTGCACGGCGCCGCCCGGGCCGCACGGACGGCGTCGCGCCGGCTGACGCTGCTGCCCGCGGCGGACAAGGACGCTGCGCTGCATGCCGTCGCCGAGGCTCTTGTGGCCTCGACCGACCGCATACTCGCGGCCAACGCCGAGGACATCGCGGCCGCAGAGTCCGCCGGCACCGAGGCCAGCCTCATCGATCGGCTTCGGCTGGACTCCGCACGGGTCGAGGGCATCGCGTCGGGACTGCACCAGGTGTCCGCACTGCCGGACCCGGTCGGCCAGGTGGTGCGCGGCAACACACTGCCCAACGGGCTCGAACTCCGTCAGGTGCGGGTGCCGCTGGGTGTAGTCGGCATCGTCTACGAGGCGCGCCCCAACGTCACCGTCGACGGCTTCGGTCTGACCTTCAAGTCCGGCAACGCGGTGCTGCTGCGCGGCTCGTCGTCCGCCAGGCGGTCCAACGCTGTGCTCGTCGAGATCATCCGCGAGGCGCTCGCACAGCGCGGCCTGCCGGAAGACGCGGTGCAGCTGCTGCCCGCGGAGGACCGCTCCAGCGTCCTCCATCTGATCCGGGCCCGCGGCCTGGTGGACGTGGTGATCCCGCGCGGCGGGGCAGGACTGATCGCCGCGGTGGTCCGCGACGCCCAGGTGCCCACCATCGAGACCGGTTCCGGCGTGGTGCACATCTACGTGCACTCCGCGGCGGACGCCGAGATGGCGGAGAAGATCATCATCAACGCCAAGACCCGCCGCCCCAGCGTGTGCAACACGGTGGAGACGGTGCTGGTGGACCGCGCCGTCGCCGACGACTTCCTGCCGCAACTCGGCCGCACCCTCCAGATGCACGGTGTCACCGTGCACGGCGACGGGCCCGGCATGGTCCCGGCCACGGAAGCGGACTGGTCCACCGAATACCTCTCGCTGGACCTGGCCGTGAAGGTGGTCGACGGCATGGACGGGGCCGTGGAGCACATCGACCGCTACGGCACCGGGCACACGGAGTCGATCGTCACGGCGGACCTGGCGGCGGCGCGCGAATTCACCACGCGAGTGGACGCCGCCGCGGTCATGGTCAACGCATCCACCGCCTTCACCGACGGCGAGCAGTTCGGGATGGGCGCCGAGATCGGCATCTCCACCCAGAAGCTGCATGCCCGCGGGCCGATGGGGCTGCCGGAGCTCACCTCCACCAAGTGGATCGTCTGGGGAGACGGGCACACCCGCCCCGCCTGAGCCCTCCCCGGCGTCGGCCGGCCGGGGCACGCCGCACCGTGGCATCCGCCGGACGACCTGCACCCTGCCCCCCAGCGCAATGTCGCTCCCCCGCAACCAGAAAGGCTCCGCGTGGATCGCGCAGTACCGACCATCAAGCCCCGGTTCGACAGCGTCGACGACGTCGTCGAGAGGCTCGCCCGCACCGGCTACCTGGCGGACAAGGCCACGGCCACCACGGTGTTCCTGGCCGACCGGCTGGGCAAGCCGCTGCTGATCGAGGGGCCTGCGGGCGTCGGCAAGACGGAGCTGGCGCGCGCCGTCGCGCAGACCACCGACTCGCAGCTGGTGCGTCTGCAGTGTTATGAGGGCGTCGACGAGGCCCGCGCGCTGTACGAGTGGAACCACGCCAAGCAGATCCTGCGCATCCAGGCGGGCGAGTCCGAGTCCTGGGACGCCACCCGTGACGACGTTTTCGGCGAGGAGTTCCTGCTCGCCCGTCCTCTGCTCACGGCGATCCGTGCGGACGAGCCCACTGTGCTGCTCATCGACGAGACCGACAAGGCCGACGTGGAGATCGAGGGCCTGCTGTTGGAGGTGCTCGCCGACTTCGCCATCACCATTCCCGAGCTGGGCACCATCACGGCGCAGTCCCGTCCGTTCACCGTGCTCACCAGCAACGCCACACGGGAGCTGTCCGAAGCGCTCAAGCGGCGCTGCCTGTTCCTGCACCTGGACTTCCCGGACGAGGACCTGGAGCGTCGGATCCTGCTCAGCCGGGTGCCGGAGCTGCCGGAGGCGCTCGCCCGGCAACTGGTGCGCACCATCCGCGTGCTGCGCGACATGCAGCTCAAGAAGGTGCCATCGGTGGCGGAGACCATCGATTGGGGCCGCACCCTGCTGGCGCTGGGCCTGGACACGATCGACGATGACGCCGTGCGCGCGACCCTGGGCGTGGTGCTCAAGCACCGCAGCGACCAGGAGCGCGCCGCCGCCGAGCTCCGGCTCAACTGAGGACCTGCCATGCCGAGCGACCGCACACCGCGCACGCACAGCCCGTCCGGGCCGCCGGCGCCGCACGGGATACCCGGCCACCTCGTGGGTTTCGTCGGCGCACTGCGCGGCAAGGGGATCGCCGTCGGCCCTTCGGAGACGGTCGACGCCGGCAGAGTCCTGTCGGTGCTCGATCCGCTCGACCGCGAAGCGGTGCGCGAGGGGTTGGCCAGCGCCCTGCTCCGGCGGCCAGTGCACCGGGACACCTTCGACGTGCTGTTCGATCTGTGGTTCCCCGCTGCCGTCGGGCGCCGCAGCCCGGGGCCGGCGGCCGGTGGGGACGAGATGCAGGCCCCGGCGACCGCACTGCCCCTCGACGAGAACGGCGAGGTCGACCGGCAGGCCCTCGAGGCGCTGCTGGCGGATCTGCTGGGCGATGAGTCGCCGGAAGCGGGTGAACGCCTCGATCAGCTGGTGTCGGACATCGTCGACCGCTTGGGCCGCTACGAGGGGTTCTCCGGCGAGTCGTTCTCGGCGTACCAGGCTATGAAGGGGCTCTCCGGTGACAGCATCCTGCGCCGGCTGCTCGACGGCATGCTGGGGCCGTCCCCCGAGGACCCCTCGCACCGTGAGGTGCACCGCAACGAAGTGGCATTGCGGACCGCGCTCGAGCGGATGGACCGGCTGCGCCGCATGGTGCACAGCGAGACGCGTCGGCGCAGCGCCGAGAAGCTGGGGCGGGACCGCGTGGCCGAGTACGGGGTGCCGCAGCTGGCCGAGCAGGTCGACTTCTTGCGGGCCTCGGACGCCGACCTGCAGTCCCTGCGCAGGACGATGGTGCCTCTGGCGCGGGCGCTGGCGACCCGGCTGGCGGCGCGCCGCCGCCGTTCCCGCCGCGGCCAGATCGATGTGCGCCGTACACTGCGCAAATCCATGAACACCGGGGGAGTGCCCATCGACCTGGTGCTGCGCAAGCCGCGTCCGGCGCGCCCCGAACTGGTGGTGCTGTGCGACGTGTCCGGCTCGGTGGCCGGTTTCAGCCATTTCACCCTGCAGCTGGTGCACACGCTGCGCGAGCAGTTCTCCCGCGTGCGGGTGTTCGCGTTCATCGACAGCACCGATGAGGTGAGCGAGTACTTCGAGGCCGGCTCCGACCTGGGCGTGGCCATGGCGCGGATGGTCCGGCAGGCCCGTCTGATCACCTACGACGGACACTCCGACTACGGCAATGCGCTCGGGGGTTTCGCCGAACGTTATGCGCACGCCCTCACCGACAAGTCGTCCCTGCTGATCCTGGGCGATGCCCGCAACAACTACCGCGACCCCAACCTTGCAGCGCTGCAACGCATGGGCCAGGCCGCCCGGCAGACGCACTGGCTCAACCCGGAGCCCGCCCGGCAGTGGGGCACGGGCGATTCGGTGGCGACCGCCTACGGCACCATCGTGCCGATGTACGAGTGCCGGACCGCCGAGCAGCTGACCGGGGTGATCTCGCGGCTGCTGCCCGTATAGCAGGCCGTAGGCTCGACACTCATGCACACCTCACCCGGCGAAGGCAGGCGGCGGCGCCTGGGCGTCATGGGCGGTACGTTCGACCCCGTCCACCACGGTCACCTGGTTGCGGCCAGCGAGGTGGCGGACCTGTTCGGGCTCGACGAGGTGATCTTCGTGCCCACCGGCAACCCGTGGCAGAAGGCGGGGCGGCAGGTCAGCGAGCCGGAGGACCGGTACTTGATGACGGTCATCGCCACCGCGTCGAACCCGCGGTTCTCGGTCAGCCGCGTCGACATCGACCGGCCCGGCACCACCTACACCGTCGACACCCTGCGGGACCTGCGCGCCCAGCACCCCGACGCCGACCTCTACTTCATCACCGGCGCCGACGCCGTCTCGACCATCCTCACCTGGCAGCGCTGGGAGGAGCTGTTCGAGCTGGCCAAGTTCGTCGGCGTCACCCGCCCCGGGTACGACCTGGACGTCGGCCGGCTCGAGGAGAAGCTCCGCGGGCGTCCCGCGGACACGGTCAGCGTGGTGGAGGTTCCGGCGTTGGCGATATCCTCGACCGAGTGCCGGGAGCGCGCGTCGCGGTCCCGGCCGGTCTGGTACCTGGTGCCGGACGGCGTCGTGCAGTACATCGCCAAGCGCAACCTGTACCGGCCCGCGCACACCGCACGGGCCGACGGCACCGCCCGCACCTCGGCGCCCAGCCCCGCCGGCCCGCGGCATACCGGTCCCGACGCCGCCGCGCCGCCCCGGAACGGTCCGGCAGGAGACCAGCCCGACACCACCGCAGAAGCAGGGGAGAACACCACGTGACAGCAACCGCCGACGCCGTCGAGATGGCGCGGATCGCCGCGCTGGCCGCCGCAGAGAAGAAGGCCACCGACGTGCGCGTCCTGGACGTCTCCGAGCGACTGGTCATCACCGACTGCTTCGTCATCGCGTCGGCGCCAAACGAGCGGCTGGTCGCCGCGATCGTCGACGAGGTGGAGGAGAAGCTGCGTCAGGCCGGGCACAAGCCCGCCCGCCGGGAAGGCGTCCGCGAGGGGCGCTGGGCATTGTTGGACTACGTGGACATGGTGGTGCACATCCAGCACGACGACGAGCGCGAGTACTACGGGCTCGAGCGGCTGTGGAAGGACAGCCCCGAGGTCCCCGTCGACGGGCTGACCGGGCAGGTGGAGCAGGACCGGTGACTGTGCGCAGGGTGATCCTGCTGCGGCACGGGCAGACCGCGCACAATGCCGAGAACAGGATGCAGGGGCAGCTCGACACGGGGCTGTCGGAGCTGGGCGAGCGCCAGGCGCAGGAGGCGGGCCGGTTTTTCGCGGCGGTCCGGCCGCACGCGATCGTGTCCTCGGACCTGCACAGGGCCTATGACACCGCGGTCGCGATCGGCGACGTCACCGGGGTGCCGGTGACAGCCGACAAGCGTCTGCGTGAAACGCACCTGGGCGAGTGGCAGGGGCACACCCACGACGAGGTGGACGCGTCGTACCCGGGCGCGCGGGACCGGTGGCGCGCCGACGCCACCTGGGCTCCGCCGGGCGGCGAGTCGCGGGTGCAGGTGGCCGGGCGTGCCGTGCCGGTGATCGAGGAGTGCGTCGCGCGGATCGACGACGCGGGCGCCTGGGCGGGACGGCCTCTGCTGGTGGTCGCGCACGGCGGGGTCATCGCGGCGGTGACGGCCTCGCTCCTGGGGCTGCCGGTGGACCGGTGGCCGGTGATCGGCGGCATCGGAAATACAGGCTGGGCGGAGTTGGGTTCGCGGCGGGGGCGGTTCGATCCGCCCTGGCGGCTGCACGTGTGGAACGCGGATGCGGGGGCGGTCACGCATGCCGACGACTGACACGCTCGACACCGCCGCCGCGCACGCGCGTTCCGGGGAGCGGCCGGTGCTGCTGGTCATCGCCGATTCCCTGTCCTACTACGGCCCGCGCGGCGGCCTCGCCTCCGACGACCCGCGCATCTGGCCCAACCTGGCGGCGCGCGGGCTGGGCTGGGACGTGGAACTGGTGGCCCGCGTGGGGTGGACCAGCCGTGACGCCTGGTGGGCCCTGACGCAGGATCCGCGAGTATGGGCGTCGGTCCCGCGGGCCGGCGCAGTCGTCTTCGGGGTCTCCGGCATGGACTCGCTGCCCTCGCCGCTGCCGACCGCCCTGCGCGAGCAGATCCGTTACCTGCGCCCGGAGCCGGTCCGCCGCGCGGTGCGGGCCGGCTACCAGAGCGTGCAGCCGTGGCTCGCGCGCCTGGGCGGGCCGGTGGCCCTGCCGCCGCGGCTCACCGCGCACTACCTGGAGAAGTGCCGTGGAGCTCTGGAGCAGCTGCGGCCGGAACTGCCCGTGGTGGCCACCCTGCCGTCCCGGCACATCTGCGACGCCTACGGGCGCGTCCACTCGGGCCGGGCGGGGACGGTGCGCGCGATCGAGGGCTGGGCCGGGCCGCGTCGGATCCCGCTGGTGGATCTGGGCGCGGCCACCGGCGAGCACGTCCTCGCGGGCCGGGGCAACCCGGACGGTATCCACTGGGGGTTCGAGGGGCACCGGGCCGTCGCCGAGGCGATGGTGCAGACGATCGGGGCGGTCGCCGATGCCGGTGCGGCCGGGGACATACGGTAGAGCCGTGCCAGTCATCGTCGTGACCGATTCGACCGCAGGGCTGCCCGCCGGGCTCGCCGACGGCCGGCCGTTGCGGATCGTGCCGCTGCATGTGCTGGTGGGCGCCGAGGATTACCGCGAAGGAGTCGACGAGGTGCCGCCGCGTTCGCCGAAGTCGGGCGACTACACCTCGGCCGGACCCTCTCCCGGCGAGCTCGAGCGTGTCTACTCCGACGCGCTCGAGGCGAGCGGCGGCGCCGGGGTCGTGGCCGTGCACCTGTCCAAGGCGCTGTCCGGAACCTGGGACGCGGCCCGCCAGGCAGCGGCGAAGCTGGGGCCGACGGTGCGTGTGGTCGATTCCGGCGGAGCCGGGATGACCGTCGGCATGCCCGTCCTCGAGGCGCTGCGTGCGGCGGAGGGCGGGGCCCCGGTGGACCGGGTGTACGAGACGGCGGTGACGGCGTGCGCGCGCGCGTTCGGCGTCGTGTACCTGCACCGCATCGAGGACCTGCGGCGCGGGGGGCGCATCGGCGGGGCGGCGGCCTTCATGAGCACGGCGCTGTCGGTGCGGGTGCTGCTGCGGATCGGCGGCGGCACGCTGGAGCTGCGCGACAAGATGCGCATCCCCAGCAAGGGGCTGCGCAAACTCGTCGACCAGGTGGCGTCCGAGGTGGACGGCACCGGCGGCGAGCTCGCCGTGCAGCACTGGGATGCGCCGGAGCGGGCGGACACGCTCGAGCAGCTGCTGCGGGAACGCTTCGGGGAGGACATCACCGTGCATCGCAGCGAGTTCGGTCCGGTGCTGGGTCTGCATCTGGGGTCGGGCGCGGCGGGGGTGTCGGTGCTGCCCCCGGTCGCCCGGTCGTCCACAGAGCCCGATTCTCCACAGACTCCTGCATAACTCCAGGTGAGCGTCTTCGCGATGGGGAGAGGACGCGGATCCGCCGCTTAACCTCGGGGTATGCGGACCACCACATCCACACCGCCGTCGATGGAGCGGCTGCTCGGTGTCGTACCCGCCCCGGACCCGGCGGCCGGCGCCCCGCGCCCGGCCTGGCTGGGCGGAGACGGACCGGACGGAGACCGACCGGACGGAGACCGACCGGACGGAGACCGACCGGACGGGGACGGGCCAGGCCCGGCGGAAGGCTGGGACGGTGCGGGCCGGGGCCATGATCACGGCGGGCGGGTCGGCGGCGAATACCGCGCGCCTGCACCGGGGTCCTCCGGTGGCGGCGGTGGTGAGGACGGGGCGCCCGGCGTGCAACAGCGGCCGGGGGCGCCGGCACCGGCATACGACCGCAGCGGTCTGCGGCAGCGGTGCGCCGACCTCGTGCCCGGGCGCTGGCGCGGTACCCGTGTCGCGCTCGGCCGGCGCGGCGCTGTGGCGCTGGCGGGAGTGGGGCTGCTGGCGGCGGCTGCCGCCGGAGTCGGCGTGCTGCATGACCGGCCCGCGTCCGTCCGTGTTCCGCAGGTGCATGCGGATCCGGTGCCGATCAGCGGGGCGGCCGAAGCGGGGGAGCACAGCCCCCGCGGCGCGGACGTGACGCTGCGGGGCGCGGACGGTGCGGAAGGCGAGGAAGGGGCGGACGGGTCACGGGACCGCGGCGACGCAGCCGCCGGTACCGGCGGGCCCGGGTCCGCGGATCCGGAGTCGGGCCGATCCGCAGGCGACCGTGCGGCTGCGGCCCCGGAGGAGATCGTCGTCTCCGTCCAGGGGCTCGTGCGCCGCAGCGGCCTGTTCCGCCTGGACCGGGGCGCACGTGTCGCTGACGCGCTCGACGCGGCGGGCGGGCCGGCGGACGGTGCCGATCTGCTCAGCCTCAACCTGGCCCAGCGGCTCTCCGACGGCGACCAGGTGCTGGTGGGGGTGGCGCCGGACGACGACGCCGCCCCGCGGCTGCGCAGCGCCACGATCTCCGCGGGCGGCGCGGCGCCCGGGGCAGCGGATCCGGGGGCCGGCGCACCCGCCGGCGGGGATGCGGGCGGGGCCGTCGATCTCAACACGGCGGGTCAGGCGGAGCTGGAGACGCTGCCCGGGGTCGGGCCGGTCACCGCGGAGGCGATCCTGCAGTGGCGGCGGCAGAACGGCCGTTTCGCCTCGGTCGACCAGCTCACCGAGGTGCGCGGGATCGGGCCGGCCACGCTCGAGGAACTGCGGGACGCGGTGACCGTGTGAGCGACCGCGCTGCCGGTCCGGGGGCCGGGCGCGGTATGCCGGGTCAGGACGGCGCCGCCGCAGCGGAGGACACCCCGCATCGTCGTCTCGATGCGCGCCTTGCGGTGGCGGCCGGAGTCTGCTGGTGCGTGACCGTTCTCGGGATATGGTGCGGTGCCACGGCGGCCTGGGGTGCGGCGGCCGCCGCCGTGGTGGCCGCCGGCCTGCTCGCGGTGCGTGGCCGTCGCGCGCGCATCGCGACGGTCGCCGGCACCGCGGCCGCGATCCTGCTCGTGGCGGCCGGTTTCGCGGCGGCGACGGGGCTGCGGGTGCATGCGGCCGACTCCAATCCGGTGCGGGGCCTGTACGGACAGTCGGTGCAGACGGTGATGCGGATCGACGGTGACCCGCGTTTGCTCGGTGAGGCGGGCGACGGGCAGCGGTACGGCGCAGGACGGAGGGTGCTCCTGCACGGGTCGCTCGAGTCGGTGCGGCTGGGCGGCCAGGACCGGGCGGCGCGGGGACGGGTGGTCGTCTTCGCCCCGTCGGAAGGGTGGGGCACGCTCGTGCCCGGGCAGCGTGTGCGGTTCGCCGGCCGCATCGGCCCGCCCCTGCGCCGCGGCCTCACGGTGGCGGCCGTTCGGGTGCGAGGGGCGCCGTACGAGGTCGGCGCGCCGTCGCGGTTGCAGCGCATCGCGGGAGGCATCCGGGAGCGTTTCGCCCAGGTGTGCGCGCGGGTGCTGGGTGTACGGGAAGCGGGCCTGGTCCGCGGGCTCGTGCTGGGCGACGAATCCGGCATGCCGCCGCAGACCGGGGAACAGTTCGCAACGGCCGGTCTCACGCACCTCACAGCGGTGTCCGGCAGCAATTTCGCGCTGGTGTGCGGGATGGTGTTACTGCTGGCGCGGCCGTTGGGGCCCAGGACCGCCGCGCTGATCACCGCGCTCGCCATCGCTGGATTCGTCGTCCTGGTCCGGCCCTCGCCCAGCGTGCTGCGCGCTGCCGCCATGGGCATGATCGGCCTGGGCGCCCTGATCACCGGGCGGCGGAGGCAAGCACTGCCGGCGCTGGCGGCGACGGTGCTGGTGCTGCTCGCGTGGAGCCCCCGGCTCTCGGTCGACGCGGGCTTCGCGATGTCGGCCGGCGCCACCGCGGCGCTGGTCGTGATCGTGCCGGTGTGGGTGGACCGGCTGCGCGCACACGGGTGGCCGTCGGTCCCCGCACAGGCGGCGGCGGTCGCCGTCGCCGCGCACCTCGTCACCGTGCCGGTGGTGGCGGCGATCTCCGGAACGGTGAGCCTGGTTGCGGTGGCGGCCAACCTTCTTGCGGCGCCGGCGGTGGCACCGGCGACGGTGTGCGGGGCGCTCGCCGCGGTGTTCGCGGGGCCGTGGCCGTGGGCCGCGGAGCTGCTGGCCCGGGGCGCCGGTCCGCCCGCCTGGTGGCTGGTGCACGTCGCGCAGTGGTGCGCACAGGCGCCGCTGGCGCAGATCACGGTGCCGGGCGGGCTGCGGGGAGCAGTCCTGACGGCCTGCGCGGTGACAGGGGTCTGCGGCTGGTACGTGAGCCGGCGGTTCCGGTGGTGCGCGGTGGCCGCCACCGTGGCGGCGGAGGCGGTGTGGCTTCCGGCGCACTGGACGGGGCTGCCGTGACGCGACGGGGCTGCCCTGAGAGGAGGACGGACGCGGTGCGGGGTGATCGGAGGGTGGGCGGGGGACGCCGCGGCTGTCGGAGCGCCGTGGCAGCATGATGCCGTGACTCCCAGAGCCTCCGGCACCACCCGTTCTTCCGGCACCGGCCGTCCTGCCGTGTCCGACGGCGCGCCTGCACGGCTGCACCTGGTTCTCGGGGAGGAGGATCTGCTGATCGAACGTGCCGTCGCGGGTGTGGTCGCCGCCGTCCGCGCGGTGTCCGGCGAGGGGGAGAACATCCAGGCCACCCGGCTGCGTGCCGGTGAGGTCGCCGTCAACGAACTGGCCGAGATGCTCAGCCCGTCCTTGTTCGCGGAGGACCGGGTGATCGTGCTCGACGCGGCGGGCGAGGCGGGCAAGGAGCCGGCGAAGCTGGTGGCGGACACCGCCGCCGATCTGCCGGACGGGGTGCACCTGGTGGTGATCCACTCCGGTGGCGGGCGCGCCAAATCCATGGTCCCGTCGCTGAAGAAGGCCGGTGCCCAGGTGCACGACTGTGCCAGGCTCAAGCCGCACCAGCGCGGCGAGTTCGTCCGCAGCGAGTTCCGCGCCGCGGGTGTGCGCGCAGCGCCCGAGGTGGTCGAGACTGTGCTCGAGGCCGTCGGGTCGGATCTGCGGGAATTGGCGTCCGCGTGTTCGCAGCTGGTCGCGGACACCGGGGGAAAGGTCGATGCGGCGGCTGTACGCCGGTATTACGCGGGCCGCGCGGAGGTCAGCGGGTTCGACGTGGCGGACAAAGCAGTGGCGGGGGAGCGGGCGGCCGCCCTGGAGGCTCTGCGGTGGGCGCTGCAGCGGGGGACCGCGCACGTGCCGCTGGCGGATGCCCTGGCGGACGCCGTGCAGACGATCGCGCGCGTGGGGTCCGCGGGCCGCGGCGATCCGTTCTCGCTGGCGGGGCCGCTCGGGATGCCGCCGTGGAAGGTGAAGAAGGCGCAGGCCCAGTTGCGGGGTTGGCGGCCGGAGAGCATCGCGCGTGCCCTGCAGGTGGTGGCCACACTCAATGCGGACGTCAAGGGCGGTTCGCCCGAGCCCGACTACGCGCTTGAGCGCGCGGTGCACCGGGTGTGCGAGCTGCGCGCCGGGTAGGGGCCCGCACGCCGCCGAGGCCCACCCCGGGAGCCGGGGTGGGCCTCGATGCGAATGCTGCGGGGTCGCCTGTCCGTCGACAGCGGGCGTTCAGGCTCCGAGCTTGTTGGCGGCCTTGGCCATGGCCGACTTCTTGTTGGCGGCCTGGTTGCGGTGGATGACGCCCTTGGAGACGGCCTTGTCCAGGTCACGGCTGGTGCTGACGAGCAGGCTCTGCGCGGAGTCCTTGTCGCCGGCGTCGACCGCGCCGCGGAACTTGCGGATGGCGGTGCGCAGCGACGACTTGACCGCCTGGTTGCGGCGCCGGTCGCGCTCGTTCGTCAGGATCCGCTTCTTCTGGGACTTGATGTTGGCCACGCGTGTATATCCTCTGTCTTGGCTGTGCGGGGGCCGGCCCGCGAGGCCGACCGGGACTGCCGGCCGGGGCCCGGTGGTGGTGCCGGCCGGGTGTCTGTCAGGTGTCCGGCGCGCTGCGGCCGGGTCACTGTCAGCTGTCTGTCGACGGCAGCGGCGCACCCGACGAGGGCACGCGGCTACGCCACTGGCCGAGAATACCAGCGTCGCGCGGAGCGCCCAAACCGCGGGACCACGGCTCGGGTGAATACGGGCCGGCGGTCGGCCGCGGCAGCGGACACGCACCGTGCTTCCCGGGCAGGCTCCGGCGGCTGTCACACTGGTGGCATACGCGGCTGCGCCTGACGGGATCGCGCTGCGGGGCGGGGCCGTCGTTGCACCGGGCGGGCGCCGGGTGCAACGACGGCCCCGTGACGCCGGTCGCGATGAGGAGCAGACTAGCGGCATCCGGGTGGCCGGTTGCCGGCACGGGACGCCGTGAGAGACCTGGAGGGCTGTTGACCAGCAATTTCGCTGAGACCACGTTCACGGATCCGTCGATGATCCGGAACTTCTGCATCATCGCGCACATCGACCACGGCAAGTCGACGCTGGCCG
>CAYVJJ010000020.1:0-18346 GCA_964451655.1 uncultured Mycobacteriaceae bacterium
GGTGCGGGTCCGTCATCGGCCGTCCTCAGTCTCTGGTGCGTCCGTCGGCACCAATGTAGTTCAGGGAGTCTCCACCGCCACCACCCCGCGCCGGATGGACCCGACGGCCGAGCGTGCGGTGCGGGCGAGATCGGGATCATCGGTGACCATCCCCACCTGGTCGAGCAGGTCCACGACCTGGCGGCACCACCGGACGAAGTCGCCCCCCGCAAGCGGTGTGCCGTCGGCGTCGCCGGCGGTGTAGAGCACTTCGTCCAGCGCGGCGCCCTCCACCCAGCGCTGGACCGCCTGGGCGAATCCCGCGTCGGGACGGCGCGTCACCGGCAACCGGTGACGCGACTCGATGTCACGGATCTCCGTCCAGAGCGCATCGGTGCGATCGAGCGTGCGGCGCACCTCGTCGTCCCCCACCAGCGCCCCGCCGGCACCGTCGCCGCGCCGCGTCTCGTAGACCAGCGCGGACACGACGGCCGCCAGGTGCGCCGGGCCCAGGCCGATCCACAACCCGCGCCGCAACGCTTCGGTGACCACCAGCGCACTCTCTGCATAGACGCCGGCCAGCAGCCTGCCCGCGTCGGTGACGGCGGTGTCCTCGTCGCGGGAGCCCGACAGGTACCCCATCTCGGTGAGCAACCCGACCATGCGGTCGAACTCGCGCGCAAGCGAGTGCGTCGCCGCGTTGTGCCGGGCCACCAGCGTGTCGGTACTCCTTTGCAGCGTGAAGTACCGCTCGGCCCAGCGGCTGTGCGTCTCGAGCTCCGGACAGTCGTGGCACGGGTGGTCGCGCAGTCGCCGTCGCAGCGCAGCGAGCTCGCGGTCGTCAGCGGCCGCGGAGCGGCGAGTGTGCGGGCGCGTGCGCGGCACGGTGAAACCGGACTGACGCAGAGTGGAGGCGAGGTCGCGGCGCACCCGCGGCGACTGGTGGACGACGTGCCGCGGAAGCCGCATCGAACCGAGCGTCTGCACCGCCCCGCGGAAGTCCGGCGCGGCGACCCTTCCGGCCCACCTGTCCTCGTTGAGCACCAGCGGTCGCGGGTCGGTGTCGGAGCGATCCGTCTCCAGGACGACGGCCAGACCCGATCGCCTTCCCGAGGTGATCGCGATGACATCCCCCCGGCGCAGCGCCGACAGCTGGGCCACGGTGTCCTGGCGTCGTGCCGCACGGGTCTGCCGTTCGAGTTCCTTCTCCCGCCGGGAGATGCGCTCGCGCAACTCGGCATACTCGCGGAAATCCCCCAAGTGGCACTCCAGGTGCGGGGCGTACCCCTCGAGCGCCTCACGGTTGCGGTCGATGGATCTGGCCAGCCCGACCACCGAGCGGTCGGACTGGAACTGGGCGAAGGAGCGTTCCACCAGCGACCGGCCTGCGCTCCGCCCGAGCCGCCGGATCAGATTCACCGTCATGTTGTAGGCCGGCTGGAATGAACTGTTGAGCGGATAGGTGCGCGCCCCCGCCAGCCCGGCGACGGCCCCCAGCTCCATGCCTGGGCGCCAGACGATGACCGCGTGGCCCTCGACATCGATGCCGCGGCGCCCGGCGCGCCCGGTCAGCTGTGTGTATTCACCGGGTGTCAGGTCGGCGTGGGTCTCGCCGTTGTACTTGACCAGACGCTCGAGCAGGACCGTGCGTGCCGGCATGTTGATGCCCAGCGCGAGGGTTTCGGTGGCGAAGACCATCCGGATGAGCCCGCGTGTGAACAGCTCCTCGACCGCGTGGCGGAACACCGGCAGCATGCCGGCGTGGTGCGCCGCGAATCCGCGGGTGAGCGCCTCCGACCAGGCAGGAAACCCCAGGGTTTCCAGGTCCTCAGTCGGAAGGTCGGCCGTATGCCGGTCGATGACCCCACGGATTTCCCGGGCCTCGTCGTCCGTGGTGAGCCGCAGGGACGAGCGTCGGCACTGGTCGACGGCGCCGTCGCAGCCTGCACGGCTGAAGATGAAGCCGATCGCCGGCAGCAGGCCCTCACGGTCCAGCCGGGCCACCACCTGCGGCCGTGGGGGCAGCCGGAAACCCCCGCCGTACCCGCGGCCGCCGCGGGGGCCTCTGCCGCTGCCGCCGCGGTTGCCACCGCCGCGTCCGCGGCCACCGTTTCCGCGGCCCCTGTTTCCACGGCGATCGCCCCTGCCGCCGCGGTCCCGTGCGCCCGGGCCGGCGCCGGGCCCGCCGAGGACCCGCGCGACGGTGCGTTGCAGCACGCGGCTCACCAGAACGCCCTTGCCGGAACGGTCAGGATCGTCCTCGAACAGCGGCAGGATGTCTCCGTCCACCAGCACGTGCTGCCACAGCGGCACCGGGCGGTGCTCGTCCACGATCACGGACGTGTCGCCGCGGACCTCCTGCATCCAGGCGCCGAATTCCTCGGCGTTGCTCACGGTGGCGGACAGACTGACCACGCGGACGTCGGCGGGCAGGCCGAGGATGACCTCCTCCCAGACGGCGCCGCGGAACCGGTCCGCCAGGAAATGCACCTCGTCCATCACCACGTGGGACAGCCCCTCGAGTGCCGGGGACTGCGCGTAGAGCATGTTCCGCAGCACCTCGGTGGTCATGACGACGACGGGCGCACGCGCGTTGACGGACTGGTCACCGGTCAGCAGCCCGACGGCATCGTCGCCGTGCCGGGCACGCAGGTCGGCGAATTTCTGGTTGCTGAGCGCCTTGATGGGGGTGGTGTAGAAGCACTTGCCCCCGGAGGCGAGCGCAAGGAACACCGCGAACTCGCCGACCACCGTCTTGCCGGCGCCGGTGGGCGCGCACACCAGCACTCCGCTGCCGTGCTCCAGATCGCGGCATGAGCGGCGCTGGAAGTCGTCGAGCGCGAAGTCCAGGTCTGACGCGAACTCCTGGTACAGGGAGTCAGCGCCGTCGGGCGGGGTGGTCATGGACCTCACAGGGTGTCGTCGTAGTCGGTGCCGCGGTCGTGGATCATCGTGGTGCGGCCGGCGCCTTCCTCAGCGCCCGCCGTGCGGTCCCCGTCGATCGAGGGCGAGGGGCCGACGTCGTCGGGAGCGTCGATGGGCGCGGCCTCGTCGTCCGGGATCTCCTCGGGGGCGTTGCGCGCCGCGCGCTTGTCGTGCAGGCGGCACACCTGGATGGACAGTTCGATGAGGATCGTCAGGGCCAGGGCGAGGGCGAGCATCGAGAACGGGTCCTGCCCCGGCGTGAAGACCGCGGCGAAGACGAACATCCCGAAGATCAGGCCGCGCCGCCAGTTCTTGAGTTTCTCGTACGGGAGCACCCCGGCGAGGTTCAGCGCCACCACCAGCAGCGGGATCTCGAAGCTGACGCCGAAGATGATCAGCAGATGGATGATGAAGCCGAAGTATTCGGAGCCGCTCAGGGCGGTGACCTGCACGTTGTCGCCGACCGTGAGCAGGAAGTGCAGCGCCTTGGCCACCACGAGATACGCCAGGACCGCACCGCCGAAGAACAGTATCGACGCCGCGGATACGAATGACAGCGCGAAACGGCGTTCGTTCTTGTGCAGGCCCGGGGTGATGAACGCCCACAATTGGTACAGCCACACCGGCGAGGCGAGCACCACACCGGCGGTCAAGCCCACCTTGAGACGCAGCATGAACTGTTCGAACACCCCGGTGGCCAGCAGGCGGCACGCGTCGCTGTCACCGGAGGACAGGTCAGCGCGGGCCGCGTCCGGCAGTGAACAGTAGGGGCCGCGCAACAGCTCGCCCAGGCTCTCGATGCCGAAGAGGGAGTACGAATACCACAGGAACCCGATGAGCGTGGTCAGCACCACCGCCGTCACCGCGATCAGCAGGCGGCGGCGCAGTTCGTAGAGGTGCTCGACGAGCGGCATGGTGCCGTCGGGGTTGGTACGGCTGCGGCGGTGCCGCGGATCGAGTGGTATGCGCACAGTCAGTCTCTAGGTGGACAAGGCGGCACCTCCGGCCACGCTGTGTGCGCGGCCGGCGGGAGCCGCCTGCTCAGGCGCCGGTGCCTGGGGCGGGCGGGTTCTGCTGCGGCGTGGCGGCCTGCTGCTGCGGCGGGCCTGCAGGCTGCTCCTGGGGAACCGACGCCTGCGGCTGGGCCGGGGCGGGCTGCTGCTGCGGCGTGACGGCCTGCTGCTGCGGCGTGTTCTGCTGCTGGGGCAGTGCCTGCGGCGTGGCCGACGACGCGTTGCCGTCCGCAGTGTCGGAATCGCTGCCGGTCATCTCCCGCATCTCGCTCTTGAAGATGCGCAGCGAACGCCCGAGACCCCGAGCCGCACCCGGCAGACGCGTGGAACCGAACAGCAGAACAAGGACGATCAGGACGATCGCCCAGTGCCACGGGCTCATTGCGCCCATACCAACCTCCAATGATCGAACGTCTCCGATGCTACCCGACCGGGCCGTGTCTCCACGCCGGGGACGCGGTGCGCGATGACGGTTCTTCCACAGTTTCCCGCGCGATCACGTGATCGCCTCGAGCGGGAAATCGGACGAGCGTGCGTAGAGGTCGATCGCAGCGGCTGCGTCCGCATGCACGTGCGCGGAGACACCGGGCCGGTCGAGGATGCGGATCCGGCCGCCGAAGCCGAGGATGAGGCGTCGGAGCCAGTCGTCCGACGCGTAGCGCAGCGACACCTCCACTCCCCCGTCCGGATGATCCGCCTCGGTGACCATCGGGAAGTAATCCAGAGCCCACAGGCATTCCGGCGCGATGGCCAGACGCACCTGCGGCAGGCCGGCGGCCGAATCGTAGAAGTCGGCGAGCGCGTCGGCGCGGCCCTCGGTGTCCGGGGCGGACGGCTCGTCGAGAACGTGTGCCTCGTCGATGCGGTCGAACCGGAACATCCGCACGCCCTGGGCGTCCCGGCACCAGGCCTGCAAGTAGCTGTTACCCGAGACGAGCTGGATGCGGATGGGATCGACGACGCGGTCCGTGCGCACGTCGCGCGTGGCCGAGTAGTACCGGATGCGCAGCGCCCTGCGGTGGTGCACGGCGTCGCGCACCGCGGCGGCGGCGGGCGCGTCCCTGTCGTCGTCGGTACCGTCCGCGGCGCCGGGTCCGGTCTCCGCCTCCGGGGGGCCGCCCGGCCGATCGTCGGCGGCCGGGGCAGTACTGCTCGATCGCGCTTGTGCGGCGGTTTCGATCTTCACCATCGCGCTGCGCGCAGCGGACGGTGCGACGCTGGACTGCTGCTCGACGAGGAACCCGAGCGCGAGCAGCAGTGCGGAGGCCTCCGCGCGGGTCAGGCGCAGCGGCCGGTCGATCCCCTGCGAATCGGTGACCTCGACCGTGTCCCCGCCGAAGGCCAGGTCGATGAGGTCGCCGCCGCCGAGCCCCGGCCGCCCGCACATCCAGAGGATGCTGAGGTCCTTCTCGAGCTGCTTGACGCTGATGCCGAGGTCCCGGGCGATCTCCGTCTTGAGTCGGCCCTGGTTGGCGCTGATGAGCGGCACCAGCGTGAGCAGACGGGAAACCGTGGCGATAGGTGCCCTGGTCATCGCGGGCCCTCCTCCTGTGCAGTCTGTGCGTCCGCGCCGTCCGGCGGATGCGCGGCGGCGGCGGAGCGCAGGGAATCGATCACCTCTGCGCGCACGTCTTCGGGTTCCAGGACGACGGCGTGCGGGCCGTGTGCGGCGATGGCGCGGACCGTCGCCGCGCGCGAGCCGACGGGTATCCGTAGGACCGTTCCGGCGACGCCGTTGAGCGCGTGCGGCGCGATCTCGCTGCCCGCGCGGCGCAGATCGTTGGCGCGGCCGTCTTCGATCCAGACGGTGGCCGTGCCGGTCGACACCGGCTCCGCGGCCACCGAGCGGACGACGGCGTGGGGGTCGACGCCGTCCGGGATCGTGTACGCGCCGGGCCGGCCGAGCTTCTCCACGGCACTGACGATCCGGGACAGCCGGAAGGTCCGCTGAGCCTGACGGTCGCGATCGAATCCCACCAGGTACCAGTTGCCCTTGGCGCTGGCGACCCCCCACGGCTCCACGGTGCGCTCCGTGGTGGCTCCGCTCCCCCCGGCGAGGTGTGTGAACCGGACGGCCTGCCGCTCATCGACCGCGGCTATGAGGTCGGCCAGGGCGGGTTCCGCCCTGTAGGCGGTGCCCGCACTGCCCACCACCGTCCCCAGGTCGGAATCGTCGACGGAGATCCCCGCGGCGCGCAGCTTCACCACCGCGCTGGAATAGGTGGCCTCCATTTCCGGGGACTGCCAGAGCGTGCCCGCCACCGCCACCGCGGCGGTTTCCTCAGCGGTGAGTGAGATCGGCGGCAATTCGTAGTCGGAGCGCTCGATCCGATACCCGACCTCCTCGGTCATCGGCGATATCGTGCCGGTCGTGAGCGGTATGCCCAGGTCGCGCAGCTCAGCCTTATCGCGCTCGAACATCCTGTCGAATGCCGCTTTCGAGGCGCATTCGCTGTAACCGTAGAAGTCGCGATGAATGCGCTCCGCCGTCACGTACTGCCGCGTCGACAGCAGACCGATGACCAGGTTGGTCAACCTTTCAACCTTGGAATTGCTCACCCGTGCACCCTAACCGCGACCGGTACTCAATTGCATGATCCCCTGGCCCGGCAGGTCGCGGGAGCCGCCTACATCGCGGCGATGAGGCGTTCCACGCGTTCGTCCACGGACTGGAACGGGTCCTTGCAGAGCACGGTGCGCTGCGCCTGGTCGTTGATCTTCAGGTGCACCCAGTCCACGGTGAAGTCGCGGTCCGCGGCCTGGGCCGCGGCGATGAACTCGCCGCGCAGCCGGGCGCGGGTCGTCTGCGGCGGCGTGTCGACCGCCGCCTCGACGTCCTCCGGTTCGGTCACCCGCGCCGCGAGCCCCTTGGACTCCAGCAGGTGGAACACTCCGCGACCGGGCTTGATGTCATGGTAGGCGAGGTCGAGTTGGGAGATCTTCGGGTCCGCCAACGACATGCCGTAGCGTTCCTGATACCGCTCGAACAGTTTGCGCTTGATCACCCAGTCGACCTCGGTGTCGACCTTGCGGAAGTCGCCGGACTCGACCGCATCGAGCATCCGGCCCCACAGGTCCACCACGGCGTCGTACTCCGGGTCGGGCTCGCGGTCGGCCAAATACGAGACGGCCCGTTCGTGGTAGTGGCGCTGCACGTCCAGTGCGCTCGCCTGCTTGCCGCCGGCCAGCCGGACCGGGTGCGTGCCGGTGAGGTCGTGGCTGATCTCCCGGATCGCGCGGATGGGGTTGTCGAGCGAGAAGTCCCGGAACGCCACGCCCGCTTCGATCATCTCGAGCACCAGGGCCACCGTGCCCGCCTTGAGGCGCGTGGTGGTCTCCGACATGTTCGAATCACCGACGATCACATGCAGACGGCGGTACTTGTCCGCGTCGGCGTGCGGTTCGTCACGGGTGTTGATGATGGGCCGGGAGCGGGTGGTGGCCGACGAGACGCCCTCCCAGATGTGCTCGGCGCGCTGGCTCAGGCACAGTGACGCCGATTTGGGCGTCTGCAGGACCTTGCCCGCTCCGCAGATCAGCTGGCGCGTCACCAGGAACGGCAGCAGCACATCCGAGATGCGGGAGAACTCGCCGGCCCGTGCGATGAGGAAGTTCTCGTGGCACCCGTAGGAGTTCCCCGCGGAGTCCGTGTTGTTCTTGAACAGGTAGATGTCCCCGCCGATCCCCTCGTCCTGCAGGCGCGCCTCGGCGTCCTCGAGCAGCTGGCCGAGAATGAGCTCGCCGGAACGGTCGTGGGCGACGAGCTGATCCAGGCCGTCGCATTCGGCCGTGGCGTACTCCGGATGTGAACCCACGTCCAGGTACAGACGGGCCCCGTTGCGGAGGAACACGTTCGAACTGCGCCCCCAGGACACCACCCTCCGGAACAGGTAGCGGGCGACCTCGTCGGGGCTGAGCCTGCGATGCCCGTGGAAGGTACAGGTGACCCCGTATTCCGTCTCGATGCCCATGATCCGTCGCTGCACACCCCGACACTACCGCGCGGATCGGAGGCGGAGGCCGGATCGCATGCGGGGGCGGCTATCCGCTGCCCTTGCTCCCGTCGGTCCCGTCCCCATCGGTCCCGTCCTCGCCGCTGCCGTCGGCGCCGTTCCCGGCGGCGTCGGCGGCCCCGTCTCCGGAGGAGGCTCCGCCGCCGTTCGCGGCGCTGTCGGCGGGAACGCGGGCGGGCAGCAGCCGTGCCAGTTCCTCGCCGCCCAACCGGCGGAAGGCACGGCGGGGGCGGTGGTGTTCGAGCACTCCGACCTCGATGACGCCCACAGTGAGGCTGCGGGCCTGCGCGGTGCCGGCCTCGCCGGTCCCCCGCTCCAGCGCACCGAGCGCGGTGTCGAGCGCCGTGGCCAGGTCCATGCCGTCGGCGTAGGCGGAACTGAGCTCCCGGGTGACCGGCTCGGCGGCGCCGCCCATCACCACGAATGACGAGTGGTCGACGATCGAGCCGTCATAGGTGATCCGGTAGAGCTGCGGCGGATCGTCGGAGCCCGCGCGGGCGACCTCCGCGACGCAGATCTCCACCTCGTAGGGCTTCGGATGGTCGGTGAAGATGGAGCCGAGCGTCTGTGCGTAGGCGTTGGCCAGCGAACGGCCCGTCACGTCGCGCCTGTCGTACGAGTACCCGCGCATGTCCGCGTGCATGATGCCGGCGCGGCGCAGATTCTCGAACTCGTTGTACTTGCCCACGGCGGCGAAGGCGAGCCTGTCGTACAGCTCACTGACCTTGTGCAGGGCCTTCGACGGGTTCTCCGCCACCAGCACCACGCCGTCGGTGTAGGTCATCGCCACCACACTGCGGCCCCGGGCGATGCCCTTGCGCGCCAGGTCGGAGCGGTCGCGCATGATCTGCTCGGCCGACGCGTAATAGGGCATGGTCATAGTGGGTGCTCCGTCCTGAGCGGTCGTCGCTGATGGATGTCGATGGGGTGCCCGACGGCGAAGGTGCGGGGTGCCGTGCGGCTCCCCGGAGACGGCCCGGTCACGCCCGTCCGCGCCGACGGGTGCGTTCGGCGATGACCTCGGCGGCCGCGGACTCGATCGTGTCGGCGGCGACGTCCTGCGCGCCGTCCGCAGTGACCGAGACGGCCGTCGGGTACAGGCCGCGGGTGGCGTCAGGGCCGCCGGTCGCCGAGTCGTCGTCGGCGGCATCGTAGAGCGCCTCGACGGCCTTGCGCAGGGCCTGCTGGGCCGAGTCCTCCGGGGAATGGAGCCGCTTGAGCGCTGAGCGGGCGAACAGGGACCCCGATCCCACGGCGTGGTAACCGGCGTGCTCCTCATAGCGGCCGCCGGTCACGTCGTAGGAGACGATGCGGCCGGCGCGCGCCGGGTCGGCCACGGCGGTGTCGTACCCGACGAACAGCGGCACCACGGCCAGCCCCTGCATCGCGGCACCGAGGTTGCCGCGCACCATGGTGGCCAGCCGGTTGGCCTTGCCGTCGAAGGTCAGCGGCATGCCCTCGATCTTGTCGTAGTGCTCGAGCTCGACCGCGAACAGGCGCACCAGCTCCACAGCGATACCGGCCGTGCCGGCGATCCCCACCGCCGAGTAGGCATCGGTGGCGAAGACTTTTTCGATGTCGCGGCTGGCGATCAGGTTGCCCATAGTGGCCCGGCGGTCCCCGGCGATCACCACGCCCTCGGAGTGCGCGAGCGCCACGATGGTGGTCCCGTGCGGAACCGCGGGCGGCGCACCCGGCCCCCGGTCCGCATCCCGTCCGTGCCCCGGCAACAGGTCAGGGCTGTATCTGCGCAGATGCTCGCTGAACGAGGAGGTGTCCGGGATGGGCATCACCGGTGCGGCCGATGCCCCGGCCCAGGACGGTCCGTGGGAGGCGCGGATCACTGGCCCCCCTTCTGGACGTACGCCCGGACGAAGTCCTCGGCGTTCTCCTCGAGGACGTCGTCGATCTCGTCGAGGAGGTCGTCGGTGTCGTCGACGGCGGCACTGGTCTGCTCCTGGCCCGCGCCCCCACCGGCGACGGCCTCGTCCTCGTCGTCTCCGCCGCCGCCACGCTTGGTCTGCTCCTGTGCCATCGCGCCCCTCCTGGAGTGTCGCGCCGTACCGGGGGCTTCCGTTGCGCCCCGGCACCCGTCTGCCTGTCAGCCTACCGATGGCCGGGGCGGCTCGTGCACAACAGCTCTCACTGCGGTGCAGGCCGGGCGTGGGCGGGCACCGCGACGACACCGGCGCGCAGCGGGTCACCTCCGATCAGGAGGTCAGTGCATCCACCAGCTCGCGGGCGGATCGCGCGGTGTCGAGCAGCTCGCCGACGTGCGCGCGGGTGCCGCGCAACGGCTCCATGGTGGGGATGCGCACCAGCGACTCGCCGCCCACGTCGAAGATCAGCGAATCCCAGCTGGCCGCGGTGATGTCCGCGCCGAATCGGCGCAGGCATTCACCGCGGAAGTAGGCGCGCGTGTCCGTCGGCGGGTTGTCGACGGCGTGCAGCACCCGCTCCTCGGTGACCAGCCGTCGCATCGACCCCCGCGCGACCAGTCGGTTGTACAGGCCTTTGTCCAGACGCACGTCCGAGTACTGCAGGTCCACCAGGTGCAGCCGCGGTGCGGACCAGCCGAGTCCCTCGCGCTGCCGGAAACCCTCGAGCAGGCGCAGCTTGGCCGGCCAATCCAGGCGGTCGGCGCACTGCATCGGATCGTCGTCGAGCAGGTCGAGCACCTCCGCCCACCGGTCGAGGACGTCGCGGGCCCGCCCGTCGTCCGGGTCCCGCCGATCCTGGAACTCCGCGGCGCGGCGGTGGTACTCGCGCTGCAGCTCGATCCCCGTCAGCCGGCGGCCGTCGGCCAGCTCCACCCGTTCGGTCAGCCCGGGGTCGTGGCTGATCGCGTGGATGGCGTGCACGGGCGCCGCCAGCGCGAGGTCGGTCAGGTCGATCCCCGCCTCGATCAGGTCCAGCACCAGTGCGGTGGTGCCCACCTTGAGGTACGTCGCCGTCTCCGCGAGGTTCGCGTCGCCCACGATCACGTGCAGGCGCCGGTACTTGTCCGAGTCCGCGTGCGGCTCGTCGCGGGTATTGATGATGCCGCGCTTGAGCGTCGTCTCCAGGCCGATCTCCACCTCGATGTAGTCGGCGCGCTGGGAGAGCTGGAAACCCGGCTCCTCCCCCGACTGTCCCAGACCCACGCGGCCGGAGCCGCAGACGACCTGGCGTGAGACGAAGAACGGGATCAAGCCGGCGGCGATGTCGTTGAACGCGGTCTCCCTGCGCATCAGATAGTTCTCGTGGGTCCCGTAGGACGCCCCCTTGCCGTCGACGTTGTTCTTGTACAGCTGCAGCCGCGGAGTGCCGGGGACGCTGGCGGCGTACCGGGCGGCGGACTCCATGACCCGCTCGCCCGCCTTGTCCCAGATGACGGCGTCGAGCGGGTCGAGGACCTCAGGCGCGGAATACTCCGGGTGCGCGTGGTCGACGTACAGGCGCGCCCCGTTGGTGAGGATCAGGTTGGCGGCGCCGACTTCGTCGGAGTCGATGACCGGGGCCGGGCCGCGGGTGCGTCCCAGGTCGAAACCGCGCGCGTCGCGCAGCGGGGACTCCACCTCGTAATCCCACCGGGTGCCCCGCGCACGGGCCATACCCGTGGCGGCGGCGTAGGCGAGCACCGCCTGCGTGGAGGTCACGATGGGGTTGGCGGTGTGGTCCCCGGGCGCGGAGATGCCGTACTCGACCTCGGTGCCGATGATGCGCTGCATGGCCCCGAGCCTAGTTCCGGGCGATCGCGTGACGGGCCCGGCGTCGTCCCGTCACAGGTACTGCCCGGTGCTGGTCTCCGTGTCGATCGCGCGGCTGGCGCTGGAGGACTTGCCCGTGACCAGCGTGCGGATGTAGACGATCCGCTCGCCCTTCTTGCCGGATATGCGCGCCCAATCGTCCGGGTTGGTGGTGTTGGGCAGGTCCTCGTTCTCGCTGAACTCGTCGACGATCGAATCCAGCAGGTGCTGGATCCGCAGGCCCGCATGGCCGGTGTCGAGCACCTCCTTGATGGCGTACTTCTTGGCCCTGTCGACGATGTTCTGGATCATCGCCCCGGAGTTGAAGTCCTTGAAGTACAACACTTCCTTGTCGCCGTTGGCGTAGGTCACCTCGAGGAACCTGTTCTCCTCGCTCTCGGCGTACATGCGGTCCACCACGCGGGTGATCATGGCGTCCACGCAGGCGGCGCGGTCGCCGCCGAACTCCGCCAGATCATCGGAGTGGATGGGCAGCTCGTCGGTGAGGTACTTGGAGAAGATGTCCTGCGCGGCCTCCGCGTCGGGGCGCTCGATCTTGATCTTCACGTCCAGGCGGCCCGGCCGCAGGATCGCCGGGTCGATCATGTCCTCACGGTTCGAGGCGCCGATGACGATGACGTTCTCCAGGCCTTCCACGCCGTCGATCTCGCTGAGCAGCTGCGGAACCACCGTCGTCTCCACGTCCGAGGACACGCCCGATCCGCGGGTGCGGAAGACCGAATCCATCTCGTCGAAGAACACGATCACGGGGGTGCCCTCGGAGGCCTTCTCCCGCGCGCGCTGGAAGATCAGCCGGATGTGGCGCTCGGTCTCGCCGACGAACTTGTTGAGCAGCTCGGGGCCCTTGATGTTGAGGAAGTAGGACTTGACCTCGCGCGATTCCTGGCCTCGGCCCTCGGCGATCTTGCGGGCCAGCGAATGCGCCACCGCCTTGGCGATGAGGGTCTTCCCGCAGCCGGGAGGGCCGTAGAGCAGCACGCCCTTGGGCGGGCGCAGTTCGTACTCGCGGAACAGGTCCCCGTGCAGGAACGGCAGTTCCACGGCGTCGCGGATCTGCTCGATCTGGCGGCCGAGCCCGCCGATCGCCGTGTAGTCGACGTCCGGGACCTCCTCCAGGAGCAGGTCTTCGACCTCCGCCTTGGGGACCCGGTCGAACGCGTAGCCGGCCTTCGTGTCCACGATCAGGGAGTCACCGGCGCGCAGCGGGCGGCGCTCGCCGTAGTCCCCCACCGGTTCTTCGGCCAGCGGATCGGCGAGCCACACGATGCGCTCCTCGTCCGCGTGCCCGACGACCAGCGCACGGTGGCCGTCGTCGAGGATCTCGCGGAGCACGCAGATCTCGCCGGTGCGCTCGAAGTCGCAGGCCTCGACCACCGTGAGGGCCTCGTTGAGCCGCAGGCTCTGTCCGGGGCGCAGCGCGGAGGGATCGAGATTGGGCGAAAGCGTCAGGCGCATACGCCGGCCGGAGGTGAACACGTCCGCGCTCTCGTCGTCGACCGTCGACAGCAGCACCCCGAACCCGCTCGGCGGCTGGCCCAGCCGGTCGACCTCCTCGCGCAGGGCCACCAGTTGGGTGCGCGCGTCCTTGAGCAGCTCCGCGAGTTTGGTGTTGCGGCTGGTGAGCGTGGCGATACGGCGTTCGAAGTCCTCGGCGGACGCCCCCTCCTGCGGCTGCCCGCCGTCGCTGCCGTTGCCTGGTGCTGTCATGACGACCTCCCTCTGCGTACGCCGCGTCCGTGCGGACGCCGGCGCCGGCGATCGGACCGCCCGCTACGCCGTGTGCCCGGCGCCCCAGGCGCCGGACCCGTTGTGCCTCCACGCTACCGGCATGGACCGCGGTGCGGCGGGCGCAACACGTCAGCGGGTCGGTGCATACCCGCGGTGCATCCGTGTCCGCGGCCGCGTATCCGGACGGACCGTCACCGCCGGGCTGCGACACACCGCCGTGGGCCTGCGGGGTTCAGCCTTTGGCGCCCTTGCTGGGCCGACGCTCCGGCCGCGGGGCGACGGTCCCGTCCGCCAGCCGTCGTGTGCTGATGAGGAAGGCCGTGTGCCCCTGCATCCGGTGCTCCGGCCGCACCGCGAGGCCCACCGCATGCCACTCGCGGACCATCGATTCCCAGGCCCGTGGCTCGGTCCAGCACGCCTGTTCCCGCAGCGCCTCGACCACGCGCGAGAGCTGCGTGACGGTGGCGACGTAGACGATGAGCACGCCTCCGGGCACGATGCTGCGTGAGACCGCGTCGAGCACGTCCCACGGTGCGAGCATGTCCAGCACCACCCGGTCGACATGCCCCCCGGCGCTCTGCGGGGTGACGTCCGCCAGGTCACCGATGGTGAGGTCCCAATTATCCGGCCGCCGGCCGAAGAACGTCTCCACATTGCGCACCGCATGCGCGGCATGGTCCTCGCGCACCTCATAGGAGACCACGCGGCCGGTGGGGCCCACCGCCCGCAGCAGCGAGCAGGTCAGGGCGCCGGATCCCGCTCCGGCCTCCAGTACCCGCGCCCCGGGGAACACGTCCCCCTCGTGCACGATCTGCGCGGCGTCCTTGGGATAGATCACCTGCGCGCCCCGCGGCATCGACAGGACGTAGTCGGTGAGCAGCGGCCGCAGGGCCAGGTAGGGGGTTCCGTTGGACGATTCGACCACCGTGCCCTCGGCGGCGCCGATCAGCGCGTCGTTCTCGATGGCGCCGCGGTGCGTGTGGAACTGGGCGCCCGGGGCCAGCACCACCGTGTACTTGCGCCCCTTGCCGTCGGTGAGCTGCACTCTTTCGCCCACGCGGAACGGGCCCGTGTGCGCTCCGCCCTCGCCGGCCGCTGCCTCGGCGTCGATCGCCATCAGTCGGCTACCTTCCTGTCGGTGTCGGGGAATACCCTGCCAGCCATGAGCACGAGCGCCCCCGGAGACCCTATGCAGACGACGGACCCGTCACGGCAGCCCGCCTCGCGCCGCACCCGCCGGCGCATCGCGCTGTCGCCCTCGCGGGCCTCCGACTTCAAGCAGTGCCCGCTGCTGTACCGGTTCCGCGCGGTGGACCGCATACCGGAGACGCCGTCGGCGGCCCAGGCGCGCGGCACCCTGGTGCATGCCGCGTTGGAGAGGCTCTACGCGCTCCCCGCGCAGGAGCGCGTGGCGGAACGCGCGGCCGGGCTGCTGGAGCCGGCGTGGCGGCAGATGGTGGAGCAGCAGCCGGAACTGGAGGAGCTGGTGGGCGCGGACGAACGCGCCGGATTCCTGGAGGAGGCGCGCGGGCTGATCACCAACTACTACACGATGGAGGATCCCACGCGGTTCGAACCCCGGGCCTGCGAACAGCGGGTGGAGACGCAGCTCCGGGACGGCACGCCGCTGCGCGGGTTCATCGACCGGATCGACGTGGCGCCCACGGGCCAGGTGCGGGTGGTGGACTACAAGACGGGCCGCCTGCCCTGGGGGCCGGGCAAGGCCACCGCGCTGTTCCAGATGAAGTTCTACGCCCTTGCGCTGTTGCGGGACCGGGGCGTGCTGCCCACGCAGCTGCGGCTGATGTACCTCAAGAGCGGTGAGGATCTCGTCTACGAGCCCACCGAGGAGGAACTGGACCGGTTCGAGCGCACCGTCTCCGCCCTGTGGCGGGCCATCCGCGCCGCGGGTGCCTCCGGCGACTTCCGCCCGACGCCGTCGAAACTGTGCGACTGGTGCGACCACAAGGCCCTGTGCCCGGCGTTCGACGGCACTCCCCCGCCCTATCCGGGCTGGCCGGGTGACTGACCGTGCGACCCGGTCCGCTCAGGCCTGTATCACTCTGACCAGGTCCGCAGCCGTCTGGAGAGGCCGGGTGCACCGCGGAATGCGGCGCACGCCAGACTGTCGGTCATGACCGACTCAGTTGTACCCACGGGCTCCGTCGCTCCCGCGGATCCCGTCGGCCCGGTAGGCCGCCGGACGCCCGCGGTGTTCTACCGCCGGCTGGGCCGCACGGGCGACGGCGCGGAGCGCTTCGATCCCACGGACTTCACCCGTAGCGTGTGGAGTACCGACATGCAGCACGGCTCACCGCCGGCCGCGCTGCTGGTGCGGTCGATCGAGCGCGGCCATCCGCGCGCTGACGCCCGGCTCGCCCGGGTCACCGTCGACCTGCTGGGGCCGGTCCCGATGTCGGAATGCCGGGTGCGCACCCGCGTACTGCGTCCGGGCCGCTCGATCGAGCTGGTGGGCGCGCAGCTCGACGCCGAACTGCCGGACGGCACCGAGCGGACGGTCGCGACGGCGTCGGCCTGGCGGATGAGCACGGAGGACACCGCCGAGGCCGAGCGGGCGACCGACGCGCCCTTCTCCGCGGGCGGGCCGCTGGAGGAGTCCGGGTTCGGCTTCTTCGGCCACCACGACGGGGACACCTTCCTCGACGCCGTCGAGTGGCGATGGCATTCACTCGCCGACGGCGACCGGCCGGGCAGTGTGCGTGTACAGCCCACCGCGGTGCTGGTCGAGGGCGAGGAGCCCACCGCGATGGAACGGATGTTCAGCGTGGTCGACGCGGCCAACGGTGTCGGCGCCACCCTGGACCCGGCGGAGTGGACCTTCCTCAACACGGAGATGACGGTGCACATCCATCGTGTGCCGTGCGGATCGCTCGGCATCACCGCGTCCGCCAGCGTGGGCCCGGACGGCATCGGGATGTGCTCGTCGGTGATCCACGACGAGACCGGCCCCGTCGCCCGCACCGCGCAGTCGCTGCTGGTGCGGCGCCGCCCGTGAGCGGCCGGCGCACAGCCACACGGATCCTCACATGCGGCAGGAACGGATGTCGGTGGCCAGCACGGCCCGCGCGCCGATGCCCTTGAGCCGGTCCATGACGCCGTTCATGCCCTTGCGGGGCACCATCGCGCGCACGGCCAGCCATCCGGGTTCAGCGAGGTCGGACACCGTCGGCGATTCGACGCCGGGAGTGACGCGCGAGGCCTCTTCGAGGAGCTCGCGGGGGCAGTTGTAGTCCAGCAGCACGTACTGCTGGCCGTAGACCACGCCCTGCACACGGGCGATGAGCTGGTCGCGCGCCGCCGCCCCGGCATCCGAAGGGTCCTCACGCCCGATCAGCACCGCCTCCGAGCGGCACAGGACCTCACCGAAGGGCACCAGGTTGTGCTGGCGCAGTGTCCGACCGGAGCCGACGACGTCCGCGATGAGATCGGCGACCCCCAGCTGGATCGATATCTCCACCGCCCCGTCCAGCGGGATCACCGTCGCGGACATGCCCCGTTCGGCCAGGTCCGCCTGCACCAGGTTGGGGTATGCACTGGCGATGCGCGCGCCGTCCAGGTCGGCCACCGACCATTCACGTCCCCGCGGGGCCGCGTACCGGAAGGTGGAGCGGCCGAACCCGAGCGCCAGGCGCTCGGTCACCGGTGCACCGGATTCGAGCGCCAGGTCACGGCCCGTGATGCCCAGATCCAGCTCCCCGGAGCCGACGTAGGTGGCGATGTCCTTGGGGCGCAGGAAGAAGAACTCGACCTCGTGCTCGTCGTCGAGCACGGTGAGGTCCTTGGTGTCGCTGCGGCGCCGGTAGCCGGCCTCGGCCAGCATGGTGCCGGCCGATTCCGAGAGGGCGCCCTTGTTCGGGACGGCGACCCTGAGCATGTGGGGATCCTTTGCGGTCGGGTGGACGGCGGCGGACGCCGCCGGGGCGGGCGGGGTGCGCTGAGCGGGCGTCACAGGTGCCGGTAGACGTCCTCGGTCGAGATGCCGCGCGCGATCATCATCACCTGCAGCCAGTACACGAGCTGCGAGATCTCCCCCGCGAGCTCGTCGTCCGACTCGTGCTCGGCGGCGATCCACACCTCACCGGCCTCCTCGATCACCTTCTTGCCGATGTGATGGACGCCGGCGTCGAGGGCGGCCACGGTGCCGCTCCCCTCCGGGCGCTCCTCGGCGCGACGGGACAGCTCGGCGAACAGGGAATCGAAGGTCTTCACGGGGATACATCATCCCACACGGCCGCTGTGCTCCGGCGGGCCGACACCGCGCGGGGCATGCCGCGGGCGGTACGGCGCCCGCGGCATGCCGTGTCCGGCGCGCGTCACGTGTTGAAGTACTTCGCCTCCGGGTGGTGCAGCACGAACGCGTCGGTGGACTGCTCCGGGTGCAACTGCAGCTCCTCGGACAACTCCACGCCGATGCGCTCCGGTTCGAGCAACTCGACGAGCTTGCGCCGGTCCTCCAGGTTGGGGCAGGCGCCGTAGCCGAAGGCGTAGCGCGCACCGCGGTAGCCGAGCTTGAAGAACTCCTCGACGGCGGCCGGGTCGTCGTCGCCGACCGACCACGTGCCGTCCACGGTGAGTTCGGACCGGATGCGCTTGTGCCAGTACTCGGCGAGCGCCTCGGTGAGCTGCACGCCGAGCCCGTGCACCTCCATGTAGTCCCGGTAGTGGTTGTCCGCGAACAGCCGGTTGGCGAAATCGGCGATCGGCTGGCCCATGGTGACCAGCTGCAGGGGCAGCACGTCGACGGTCCCGGTCTCGCGGGCCTGCTCGCGGGAGCGGATGAAGTCCGCGACGCACAGGAACCGGCCCCGCTCCTGGCGCGGGTAGGTGAACGAGTACCGGACCGGGGCGTCCGGCTCCGGCGATTCGAGCACGTGCACGGTGTCCTTCTCCGAGACGGCCGGGAAGTACCCGTACACCA
>CAYVJJ010000021.1:0-17713 GCA_964451655.1 uncultured Mycobacteriaceae bacterium
AGTTCGCGGTGGTCGGCCGGGGCATCCGGTTCCGCGCCGACCCGTGCCCCGAGTGTGGCGGCGGGACCGACTCCGGCCGCCGGCCTCACGCCCGCGGGTACGTCTGCGAGAACCACGGCGCCTACTTGCGGCCGCCCGAGCTGGGGCCGATCGGCGTGAACGGGCTCGCCACGCGCCGGCACTTCCGCTACCCGGTCGCCGCGTACGAGGACGTGGAACGCACGGTGCAGCTGGTCCAGAAGTTCGGCGGACGGCTGTGGGCGACCGAGCTGGACCACTCGCCCCTCGACGTCGTCGCCTGGTACGGAAATCACGCCCCGTACAAATACGATCTCGCGGACTTCGCCGTGATGGGCTCGATCGCCTTCGATCACCCGGACCCGTCGATCAACACGGTGCTCACCTCCCCCACCGACTCCCCCGGGCTGGCGAACGTGGACTTCGTGGCGTTCCCCCCGCGGTGGATCGTCTCCGAACACACCTTCCGCCCACCGCATTTCCACCGCAACATCATGGCCGAGTTCATGGGCCTGGTGCGCGGCACGCACGACTCGAAGGCCGAGGGCTTCGTCCCCGGCGGAGCGAGCCTGCACAACACCTTCGGCGCCCACGGGCCCGACCTGCAGACCTACCGTGCCGGCAGCACGGCCGAGATGGCGCCGCAGTTCCTCGCCGATTCCCTGCCGTTCATGTTCGAGACCTCCCTGCCCCTGACCACCACCGCCGCCGCACACGCCGCACCGCACCGTCAACGCGACTACGACGAGTCCTGGTCCGGCCTGCCCCGCAACTTCCGCGCCCCGGAGAACCCGGCGCCGTAGTGCCCCGCCGACCACCGCCCCAGCAACCCCACCGGAGAGCCGCCATGACCGCCGACACTGCACGATCCGCGCCGTACACCATCCCCCCGACCGGCCTGCTCATCGATGGTGCGCACCGCCCCGCCCGGTCCGGAGAGGACTACGTCTCCCGCAATCCGGCGACCGGGCAGGCCGTCGCCGAGATCTCCGCCGCCGGCGCCGACGACATCGACGACGCGGTGGCCGCGGCGCGCTCCGCGTTCGAGGAGGGGCCGTGGGCCCGGATGTCCGGGCCGGAGCGCGGCCGGATCCTGACGCGCGCGGCCGACCTGATCGAACAGGACGCCCCGAACCTCGGCGGCCTCGAGACACTCGAGATGGGCAAGCTCTTCGGCGACTCCGTCGAAGGCGACGTGCCCTGCGCCGCGGACACGTTCCGGCACTTCGCCGGGTGGGCCGACAAGATCCGGGGCAGCTTCGCGCAGCTCCCCGACTTCGGGCCGCAGCCCCGCATCGGCTTCACCCTGCGGCAGCCGCTCGGCGTCATCGGCGCCATCACCCCGTGGAACAACCCGCTGGCGATCGCGAGCTGGAAGACCGCCCCGGCCCTGGCGGCCGGCAACACGATGGTGATCAAGCCGCCGGAGGACGCCGCCCTGTCCACACTGCGGCTCGGCGAGATCCTCACGGCCGCCGGCCTTCCGGACGGTGTGTTCAACGTCGTCCCGGGCCTCGGCGAGACCGCCGGGGCCGCACTGGCCGCCCATGACGGCGTCGACAAGATCACCTTCACCGGCAGCCCCCGCGTCGGCGCCACGATCCGCTCGCTGGCGGGCCACAACTATCGCCGCCTCACGCTCGAACTGGGCGGCAAGTCCCCGCAGATCGTGCTGGCCGACGCCGACCTGTCACAGGCCATGCCGTGGATCGCGATGGGCAACTTCTATCACCAGGGACAGGTCTGCGCCGCCGGCTCACGGGTGCTCGTGCACCAGTCACGGCTCGACGAGGTGGTGGACGGGCTCACGGCCGCGGCCGCGGACACCGTGGTGGGCGACCCGTTCGACCCCGCTTCGACGATGGGCTCGCTGGCCAACGACGCCCAACTCGCGCGCGTCCTGCGCTACATCGGGCTCGGCCGGTCCGAAGGCGCCACCGTGCACGCCGGCGGCGGGCGGGTCGGCGAGCGCGGATGCTTCGTCGAGCCCACCGTGTTCACCGGCACCAACGAGATGACCATCGCCCGCGAGGAGATCTTCGGACCCGTCGCCACCGTCATCCCGTTCCGGGACGTCGACGAGGCCGTCCGCATCGCCAACGACACCCGGTACGGGCTCAACGCCATGATCTACGGCCAGGACCTGTCCGCCGTGCACTCGCTCATCCCCCGGCTGCGGGTCGGCACCGTCTGGGTCAACGGGTGGGGCGTGCCGGACGTGTCGATGCCCTGGGGCGGCCGCGGCGCCAGCGGGATCGGCCGCGAGCTCGGCGAGTCCGGGCTGCACGCGTGCACGGAGGAGAAGACCGTCTACCTGGGTCTCTGACGATCCGCACCCGCGTTCGGGCGCCGAGGGGTGCGCCCCGATCGCCTGCGCCGCGCCCCGGTTGCCTGCGCCGCGCCTCCCGGCCCAGCACCACTACTCCGCGCCCTCGGAGTTGCGGAAGCAATCGCGTTCGACGCTGCCGGCTCTGCAACCAGCGATGATCGGCCGATCCTGTCCGCACAAGCCGCGTGAACTGGGGCGACACGCCGCACAGCCGACACCCCGAATCCTTCCGCATCCCCTAGGGCCTGTTACGAAGGTCGTGTGAGCCGGCAGGTCGCTGGTCGCCACACGCACCGTCGTCTCCTAGCGGACAGCGGGTTCGTCGTACCGGGTGGCCGCCTCCGCCGCCGACCCTGAACGCCGATCAAGGAGACGTACGCCAGCATGAGTCGCGCGAGGGATGCCATCCACCCGATGCCGGAATTCCCGCGTCCCCCGTCACCGGGCGAACGGTCGACGGACTTCGCTGCACGTATCCGGATCGCCTGGACACCCGGCGTCTCGTTCCGGGCCGGGCGCATCACCATCGGCGGATCGCCGTGGCAGCTGACCGTGCTGCCGCCGGCGGTGCGTCCGTTCGCGCACGCACTGCACGCGGCGGGCCGCGCCGGACTGGTGGCGGCCACGCCGCAGGAACAGTCCGCCGCCGTGTATCTCCTCGACCGTGGCATCGCCGACCCGCTTCCCGGCCTCCCCGGCGACACGGAGACGGCCGACGACGTCGAGATCGTCATCCCGGTACACGGCAACCCGCACGAGTTGGCGGCGTGCTTGGCGTCCGTGACCGCTGAGGGGCTGCCCGTCACCGTGGTGGACGACGCCTCGCCCGAACCGGACGCCTCCCGGATCAAGACGCTCGTCGCGGACTACGGGGCGCGCCTGATCGTGCACGAGCACAACGGCGGTCCCGGCGCTGCCCGCAACACCGGATTCGCCGCCACCACGGCGCCGTTCGTCGCGTTCATCGACTCCGATGCGGTGGCGGCTCCCTCGTGGGCCTCACGCCTGCGCACAGTCTTCGAGGACCCTGCGGTCGGCGCGGCCGGCCCCCGCGTGCGGCCGGACGTCCAGGGGACATCGGCGATCGAGCTGTACGAGGAGACCCGTTCGGAACTGGATATGGGTGCGGCCCCCAGCCGCGTGGTCTACGGCGTGCCCGTCGGGTGGTTGCCCACCGCCTCCGCGATGGTCCGGCGCTCCGCCGTGACCGAGCCGCCGTTCGAGCCGGGGCTGCGCGTCGGCGAGGACGTCGACCTGTTCTGGCGGATGGACGAGGCCGGCTGGACCGTCCGATACGTGACCGACATCGTCAACCGCCATCGCGTGCGCACCTCCCTGGCCGACTTCACCGCGCGCCGCGCCATGTACGGCTCGTCCGCCGCGATGCTCGAGGCCCGGCATCCGAACCGGCTCATCCCGGCCCAGCCCTCGGCCTCCGGACTGGCCGTCCTCGCGGCCCTGTCCAGCACGCACAAGACGGTACGTTGGTCGGCCGTCGGTATCGTCGGCTACGAACTCGCGCGGCAGCGCAGGCTCCTCGACGCCGACGTGCCGCACGCCGTCGTCGCCGAGATGACCGCGCTGTCGCTGTGGACGGACGTCTTCTGGGTGGGGCATCTGCTGCGGAGGGACTGGTGGCCGGTCGGCTGGTCGGTGCTCGCCGCCACCCCATCGTCCCGGCTCGCACGGACTGTGGCGGTGGCGATGATGATCCAGCCCGTTCGCGAACACCTCTTCCGCCCTACCCGGCTCGATCCTGTGCGGAGCCTGGCGCTGCGCATGCTCGACGACGCGTCCTACGGCACCGGAGTCATCCGCAACGCCGTCCGCCAGGGTGTGGTGAACGTGGTGGCGCCGCGCGTGCGGTTCCCGTCCTGGCCGCCCCGCTGACGGGCCCCTCAGCCTCCGCACTCGCCGCCGAACCCGGTCGACACCGTCGGCGACACGCTCGCGACCGTCCGCCTCCGCCGGCGCCGATCACTCTGAACAGCCGAACAGGACCCCGACATCCGAGGTGCGCGGACCTTCCGCATCGGACACCGGAGCGTGGACGCGGTAGGCGTTCCCGTCGACCCTGACCACGGACTGATCCAGGTCGGACTCGGCGGCCCGCCACCGGTCCCCGCCCGAGTCGAACGAGAGCGCGTCGAGGCGCGGCGGATCCGACAGGACGATCCCCAGCGCCAGCGCGGACCGGTCGTCGCCTCGGGTGGCGGTGTACTCCAGCCGCGTCCGCCCGCCGTCGTCCCGGCGGTCGCACCTCTGGTCGTCGAAACCCGGTCCGACGTCCTCACCGTCGAACATCACCAGCGGCGGAACGTCCGCCGGGATGGACGGCGAGCCCGGCGCGGCGTCGGACACGTCGGCGTCGGTCGCCGCCGCGCCGGCCCCGCCGGCGCCCGTCGCAGCAGGCTCAGGCTCCTCCCCGGACGACGAACACGCCACCACCGCCAGCAGCGCCGCCCCTATCGCCAGGGCGCTGCCTGTGCGCACGGCTCCTACCGTCGACATACACCGTCACTTCCTCCAGTCAGCCGGCGAGACCGCGGCCCGTCACCAAGGGCAGATCCAGCGCCGTCACGATGCCCGGCTTCGCATCCACTACCGCCTCCACCGCGTTGACCAGGCGCATCGCGGTCATGATCATCCCCGAATCGTTGTGGTCGCCGTGCTCGCCGCGATGCTGCATCTCCACCGCGATCGACGGCTCCCCCGTGATCTCGACCCGGTAGCAGCCGCCGCCGCGCCCCGGCTCCGGCCACTGCGGCGCCTGCCCCGGCGCGGTGCGGGTGACGTGCTCGAGCACCACCTTCTCCGCGCCGCCCACGGTGCCGATCACCTCGAAACGCAGTGCGGCCGCCGTGCCCTCCGCAATGCGGCAGCAGGCCGTGTCGAAGTCCTCCTCCGCGGGCAGCCGCTCGTACCGCTCGACCAGCGGCTCGTCGAGCGTGAGGCCGAGCCCCTCCGCGATCTGGCGGACCACAGACCCCCACCCCAGAGCGAGAACGCCGGGCTGCAGCAGGAAAGGCGTCTCGGACAGCGGGCGGCCGAATCCGAACAGCTCGGTCATCGTCATCGCCTGGCCGTAGGTGCTGTAATCGGCGATCTCCAGGCACCGCACCTGGTCGATCCGCTGCGACACGCTCGTCAGCACCAGCGGCAGCACATCGTTGGCGAAGCCCGGATCGATCCCGTTGACGTGCAGGCTGGCGCCGCCGCGCACCCCGGCCAGGTGGATGCGCTCCACCTCGTCCTCCGGCAGCACACCCCACGGGTACTGCAGCAGCACCGGGCCCGAGGAGACCACGTTGATGCCGTTCTCCAGGAAGAACACCAGGTCCTGGACCGCCTCGTAGATCCGGTCGTCGGTCATGGCCGTGTGCACGATGCAGTCCGGCCTCAGCTCCAGCACCGCATCCCGGTCCGCCGTGGCACGGACCCCGAGTTCCCTGCCCAGCCCGGCGAGCTCACCGGCATCCTTGCCGACCTTCTCCGGCGCGGACACCCAGACGCCCACCAGTTCCAGCTCCGGGCGCGCCGCGATACCGGCGATCGCGTGCTTCCCGACCGTGCCCGTCGACCACTCCATCACCCGCAACGTCATGGTGACCTCCCTTCCTCGGCGGGGCCGTGACGGTGAGTAGAACAGGTGTCTGGCAGCGCGGGCGCGGGTTTCGGAAACTCCGCGGCCGGCCCGGCGGCACGCGCCGCCGGAGACACCGGATCACCCGATGGTGAGCAGCACCGCGCCCGGACGCCCGAACCGCACCGGGTACGCCCCGTCGACCGCGCCCACGGTGTCCGCCCCGGGCGTGAACGTCCCGTCCGCGGAGACGGTCTCACCGGCGTAGGCGGCCTCGCCGACCACGTCGACGGACGGCGCATCGAGCCTCTGCGACCGGGCCGCGGCGCCCGGACCGTCGTCGACGACCACGCGGACGGTGCCGTCGAAACCGCGGTCCATGTCGTCGACGATCACCCGCACCGCGCCGTCGGGTGTGCGCACCGCGAACGCGGTCACATGCGCGTCACCGTCGACGGTCACCGGCAGCACCGCCCCGCCGGCCATGCGCCCGGCCATGTATGCCGCGTAGTAGTTGGGGTTCACGCGCGCTGCGCCCGCGTCGTCCGGCGCGTCGTCGGCGAAGCAGATCATCGAGTAGCTGGTGCAGTCGAAGATGTGGTCGTGCAGGTTGATTCCGGCGACCCCCTCGCGGGCCGCGGTCATCACGTAGTCGACGGTCCACAGCGCGGCGCCGAACGTGTCGGTGACCCCGGGCCGGCCCTCCATCGCCACCGAGTTGGTCTCGGACAGCCGCGGCACCATCCCGGCCGACTCCGCCTTGCCGACGAAGTACCGCAGGAACGCCGCCTGCTTGTCGGAGGTCTGGCGGGACAGCAGCTTGTCCACCGTGGGCAGGCCGCCGACGGCATCGGAACTGCCCGGGCTGAAGTGCATGCGCTCGGTGTTCACGAACGGGTAGTAGTGCTGGTTCAGCGCCGCGCCCGGTGCACCGAACTCCGAGATGTACGCGTCGAGCCACGGGTCGAGGACGTCGGACACACGCTGGTCCACCGCCGGGTCGCCCACCGCCCCGCCGGCCAGGTCGGGGCCGCTGATCGCGGTACCCGGCGCTGCCGATGCGATCGCCTCGCGGTATTCCCGGGCGTCGTCGAGGTACTGCTGCGGCACGACGTAGAGGGGCCGCTCACCGATGCCCAGGAGCGCGGCGAGCGGATAGATGTTGGGCTCGTTGCCGATCTGCACCGACCGCAGCCGCTCCCCGATCCGCGCGTGCGCCTCCGCCGCCTCCTGCGCCGCCGCACCCGGATCGTGGTGCGCCAGATTGACCCCGAGGTCGACGGTCGTGCCCGCCGCCGCCGCGAATCGGCCGAGGCGCGACAGGTCATCGGGCGTGACGACCGCGTCCGCCCACTCCGGCGCCGCCGCGTCCGGGCCGGCCTGCCATGCCGTGTTGTCGACGGCGTTGGCGCTGAACCGCAGGTTCGCGGCACCCAGGTTCGCGATCAACTCGTCGACGTTGCTGTGATCCGGGTCCGTCCACCGGCGGTGCAATTGGTCCGCCTCGAAGGACAGGCCGAGGAAGTCGTCCGGAATCACCCGCCCGGGCGAGCCGGCGTCGACGCGCACGGTGACCGTGTCCCCCGGAGCGTCGCCGGGGGCCGGGGCGCCGGCGGGGCCGGGATCCGCCCCCGCTGGTGCCGTCGACACGAGCGCGGCCGTGAGAACCGCCGCCACTGCGCCGCCCATGACCGGCCTTTTCCGCACGACCTTTCCCACACCGTCCCCTTGTCGACCTGCGATCTTCGCGCTCACTGTAACCGGGGGCCCGCGTCCGTCGGGGCGGATCGGACCGACCCGCCCCCAATGCCGTGGTGATGCCCGTCAACAGGCCCGCGACGTCGGGCGTCGCCAGGAAGGCTAGGAGATGCGGAAGGATCCGTGTGTCGTGTCGCGGACGGAACGTCCAGGTCCCCGGGCCGGGTTACGGCGTTCCCGCAGGCGATCGGGCGACACGCGCAAGCAACGCTGTTTCTTCCGCAACTCCCAGCATCGTCTTCCGCAGGTCCGAGGATCGCCGACGACGGTCCGCCCGTGTACCGGTGATCGTCGGCGCAGCGGACACGCACGCCCGACAGGGCCGGACAGGGCCGCCCGTCCCCGTGTCCGGAACCGGGCGGCCCCGCCTGCGCCCGGCTCAGATGTCGCCGGGCTCGGCTCCCAGTGACTGCAGGAACCACCAGAACGGTTTGGTCACAAGGCTGTTCCACGCCTGTCCCCACAGTTCAGTGGAAAGTTCTGCCATCGGTCCTCCTTGGTTGTGCGGATCGTCCGCGCCGGCCCCGCGGCCGCTCCCTCCTTCCGGCCCGCTACCGGCCACCGGATCCGGGGAGCCGCCGCGGGTGCCGACGGAACCCAGAACGTAGCCGTCGTTTAGGCGGCAGGCGTGCCTAGTGGCGCGGCGCGCGTGCGATCACCGGCCGGCGGATCCACTCCGTTGAGGCGGCCCCTACGCCCGCCCGGCCCCCTCGTATTCGATGCGGTGGCGGAGGCTCTCGAGCACCGATTCGGCGTAGCGCCCGAGGTAGCCGCGCACCAGCCGCGCCGCCAGCCGCCCGGTGAGCATCCCGTCGATCCGGTACGCGAAGTGCACGGTGATCGTCGAGTCCGCCCCGTGCCCGGCGGCCTCGAAGCGCGCGTCGTGCTGGAAGCCGCTCACCGCGTGCCAGGCCAGCGCGCCGTCGCGCGCCTCGTCGATGCGCACCCGGCCGCCCATGAACATCGTGCCCAGCACCAGGAAGACCTCCCACTGCTCGGCGCCGTCCTCGGCGTCGTCGACGCGGGCCGCGCGCCCGTGGTCGCCGATCACAGCCATCAGCTCGGACGGGTCCGCCAAGGCGCGGGCCACCTGCTCCACCGGCCGGCGCACCACGATCGACCGGGACATGGCGGCCATCAGCTCACCCCCGGGATCACGGACCTGGTGGCCAGTTTCGACAACGCCACCTGCATCACCGAGGTCACGTAGTCGTAGGCCTCATCCCAGTCCGGCTCGTCGCCGTAACGTCCGCGCAGGTCGATGGGCTCGAGCACCTGGATCCGGATCTTCGCCGGCAGCGGCACGTGCGGCAAGTCGGCCGGCAGCAGCCCCCACGGCACGCTCACGCTCAGCGGCAGCGACTTGACCCGCAGCAGCGAGTCGAAGTGCAGACGCTTGGCCATCGTGCGCCCGTCATTGAGCACGAAGAACGTCTCCTGCCCGCCGGTCGCCACCACGGGGACGATCTTCACGCCGTTCTCGTGCGCCAGCCGCAGGAACCCCTTGCGCCCGTCGAACAGGATGCGGTTGCGCTCGCGCCACGGTCGCAGCGCCTCCACGTCGCCGCCCGGGTACACGAGCACGTTCGCGCCCTGCTGCAGCAGCCGCGCCGCGCCGTCCATGTCCGCCTGGATCATCCCGAACCGCCGCGCCATGTCCCCCACCACGGGCACCTTCATCACCAGCTGGTGCGCAAGGCCCGCCAGCGGGCGGCCCTCCACCGTGAAATACGTGTGGTAGCCGAGGATGAACACGAACGTGTCCGGCACGTTCGCGCCGCCGCTGTGGTTGCCGACGAACAGCACCGGCTCGTCCGGCACGTTCTCGAAGCCGGTCACCTCGGCCCGGAAATACAGCCGCGCCGCGAGCCAGAACCGGGGCAGCATCTCGCGGATGAACTCCGGATCGCGCGCCTTTAGACCTTCCGGCTTGCCCCCGCCGCCCCCGGTGACCACGCGCGCGACCTCATCGATCGGTTTGCGCAGCATCGACGCCCACCCGCTCATCGCTCCCCCGTCCTGTCCGCGGTCCGATCCGTCACACCTATCGTCACAGACCGCCCTCCGGCCAGCGTATCGAGGTGCACCACGACCCGCGTCCGTTCACCGGCACCCGCCCACGCCTGCCGACGGCCCGGCGGCGATCATGGCGCCATGCCGCACCGCACGCCCGGCCCCGCTCAGCATTCCCCGGGGCGCCCCGAGGACATCGCCGCGTTGCCGCCGTTCATCGACGACCCCTCCGGGTGGACGCACCTGCCGGTGAGCGCGCTGGTCCGCTACCGGGCCGCCGAGCAGCCCGACGCACCCGCCTACCACTCGCCCGCGGGCACCACGACGTGGGCCGGGTACGACGCCCTCGCCGACGCGGTCCGCGACGCGGTGCTCGCCCTCCCCCACGTCCCGGCCGCGACGGTCTACCTGCCCGACACCGCCGTGTTCCACGCCGCCGTCGTCGGCCTGTACCGGGCCGGGGTGCTCGCCGCGGCGACCGGTGCGCGATCCGGTCCGGCCGAGCTGGCGCACCTGGCCTACGCATCCGGCTCCACCGTGCTGGTCACCGCACCCGCGATGCGCGGGAACCCTGCCGACGCTCTCGCCGACGAGCTGCGGGCACGCGGGGCACGGATCGAGCATGTCCTCGTCGTCGAACCGGAGCGGGTCACCGTCGACGGGGCGGCGCCGGGAACGCCCGCCGCGCCCGCCCGCGTCTTCGGCGTCGACGACGTCTCCTACCTCAACGCCACCTCCGGCACCACCGGGCTGCCGAAACTCGTGACGCACACCCAGCGCCGGTGGGCGACGTTCGCCGCGATCGCCTGCCGCGGTGCGCGCATGCGCGGCGACGAGACGATCGCCTCGTTCGTCCCGGCACCGTACGGTTTCGGGCTGTGGACGGCGCATTTCCTGCCCGTCCAGCTCGGGCGTCCGGCGGTGGTGACCGGGCGCTTCGACGCGCGCGAGGCCGTCGCACTGATCGCCGGGCACGGCGCGACCGTCCTCGGCGCCGTCAGCACTCAGTTCCGGATGATGCTGCACGCCGATCCGGACGGGCTGGCCGATCTGCCGTCGCTGCGGGTGATGTACACGGGCGGCGAGGCGGTGCCGCGTGCCGAGGCCGAACGGTTCGAGTCCGTCACCGGCGCGAAGGTCCTCCAGTTCTACGGCTCCAACGAGGCCGGCGGCGTCAGCGCCACCACCGTCGGCGACGACGACGCCACCCGGCTGGGCACCGGCGGACACGTGCTCCCCGAGGCGCACGTGCGCATCCTCGCCCCGGACACCGGGCGCGAAGTGCCCGCCGAGGACGCCTCCGGCCTGCGCCGCGGCCGGCCCGCCGTGCGCGGCCCGCTGATCTCCGACGGCTACTGGGGCGACGACGCCGCGAACCGCACGCTGTTCACCGACGACGGGTGGCTTCTGCTGGGCGATCTCGTGGAGGTCGACGGCGCCGGGCGTCTGCGTGTGGTGGGCCGGCTGGCGGACCTGATCATCCGGGGCGGCAAGAACATCTCGGCTGCCGAGGTGGAGGACCTCGTGCGCGAGCATCCCGCGGTGGCGATGGTGGCGGCGGTCGCCGTGCCGGACGCCGTGTACGGGGAACGGTTGTGCGCGGTGATCACGCTCGTCCCCGGCGCCGCGCTCGGGCTTGAGGAGCTCACCTCGTGGCTGACGGCGCGCGGCGCCACCCGCGAATACCTTCCGGAGAAGCTGGTCGTCGTCGAGGAAATGCCGATGGCGGCGGGCGGGAAGATCGCCAAGGCGCGGGTCCGTGCGCTCGCCGCCGGCACGGCCGAGGAGCCCGACGGGGACGGCGCCGGGCGTCGTCGCTGAACAGCCGGACCGCGCGCCCGCCCGCCACGCATCCTTTCGTCGAGGCTCGGGATTGCGGAAGGAATCGTGCGACACGCGGCCGGACCCGTCACCTGCGCCGAACCGGCGGAGGACGCTCCGATCGGGCGGTGACCGTCCCGACGGGCCTCGCTGTCGGCGCTTCACCAGCGGCATTGCTTGAGCCAGTGCCGAGATCGCGACACGCCCGGCGGGACGCGTTTTCTTCCGCAACCCGTAGCGTCCACGCCAGGAGCATCGGCTCGTCAGCCTCAGGCTCCGGCGCGGGCGCAAGTTGGCACGGCAAAACCACCGGCGGATACGCGACTGAGCGTCCTTCGCGCCGGCAACGCGCCTACACGCGCGGAATCCGGGCCCCGAACTCGACGGATCCGTCCGCATGCACCGTGTAGCTCTGCAGCCCGTCCGGCACCGCCGCCTCATCGGCGCCGCACGCCACGGCCACCTTGTTCACGGCGTTGCGGGCGATGTCCAGCACCAGCTCGACGGCCTCCTCGGCGGCGAAGTACCGCCGGATCCCGTCGAGCACCTCGGACGGAAGGTGAGCGGGCTGCCAGATCATCGCGTCGGTGAGCGCCAGGGCCGCTTTACGGCGTCCTGTCAGCCCGGCGTGCGCATAATCGTCGACCGCGTCGAACAGGTCCTCATCGGCGCCGGCCGCCATGGCGGGGGCGGACCGCAGCGATTTGCACATCCGGCAGTTGTGCTGGCGCGCACCGCGAAGGCGCACCAGCTCGGTCAGTACGGGATCGAGCAGTGGCAGGCGTGCCACGGACCCCAGAAGGGCTTCGATGGCCGGCCAGATGCTCGTCACCGGCTGCGCGGAATCGTCCGGCCAGGAGGCGCGGGCGGCGAAGAGCGAGTCCAGCGTGCGGCGCACCCGCGGCACCCAGTCCGCCGCGTACACGGCGAGCACGTACTCGCCCGCGGCATCGCCGAGGGCGGCGTCGAGCGCTGCCCGCTGCGCGTCGGTCACCGCCGAGACGTCCAGGCTGAACTGCTCGGCGAACGCCGCGGCCGCCGGCTCGACCACAGGCGGCACGGTCATCGGCAGCGGCGCGAGCCCCAGCGTCTCGGCGCACGTCGCCCGGGCCAGCGCCGCGAGCCCATCGAGGCCGTGCGGTCGGCCCGCGACGATGCGGGCCAGATCCGCGGCGGCTTCCGGCGCGGCCCCGGCCAGCGCCTGGTGGCCGGATCGCTCCCACAATGCCGTCATCGCCGCCTCCTGATCGATTACCGGTCCACGCTGGCGCGCCCTGCGACAGCATGCGGCGCGGATCCCGGTGAGCGGGCCGTGGCGGTCGGATGCCGAGGGATCGGGACGTCAGGCCCGCCGCGGCGCCGATAGCGCGAGCACCGCGGCGGTCACCCGCTCCGCGACGGCGTCGCCGGAGTGCGCATCGAGCTTGCCGTCCAGGTGCAGGAACGCCAGGCCGTGCACCAGCGCCCACAGTGCGGTGGCGGTGGATTCCGGATCGGCATCGGGCATCGTCTGCTTGACGATGGAGCCGAGGTAGTCGTGGATCGCCGCCACGGCTGCCACGCGGTCGGGGCTCGTGGTGTCGCAACCTTCGGCGAACATCACGCGGAACAGACCCGGCCGCCGCAGCGCGAACCCGACATACGCGACGGCGATCTCCGCGAGGTCATCGAACGTCTCCGGCGCCGCGTTCACCGCGGCCAGCTCGGAGCCGAGCTCCGTGTAGCCCACAGCCGCGACCGCGGACAGCAGTGCGTTGCGGTCCGGGAAGTGGCGGTACGGCGCCGCAGTCGACACCCCGGCTCGGCGCGCGGCGGCACGCAACGACAGCCCCCCGGCACCGTCCTCCTCCTCGAGCAGCTCGATGGCCGCACGGACCAACGCGCTGGGCAGGTCGCCATGGTGGTACGGCGCATCCGGCGATGGTGCGGACTCAGACGATTGCGGGGACATGGTGGTCTTACCTCGGGGACATCGGGCACTCGGCATGGGGCCGGCCGGTAGTCGACACGGCTGACTTCCCAGGTCAGGGTACCCGCAACCGCCTGAGGCTCCGCGTGCCCCCGCGCGTCGGCGGCGGCCCGGGGCCCGGCGTTCCGGGGCCGCCGACGCACTGTCCGGCCTAGTGCAGCGCGGACCGCAACGTGTCCTGCGCGAGCGTGATGGCGACTGTCGCGCCGTGGGTGGGCCGCAGCGCGTTGAGCATCATGAAGTCGTGGATCACGCCGCCGACGCGCACATGGGTCACCGGTACCCCGGCTTCACGGAGCTTGGACGCGTACGCCTCGCCCTCGTCGCGGAGCACGTCCGCCTCGGCTGTGATGATCAGCGCCGGCGGGAGCCCCCGCAGTTGATCGAGGGTTGCGCGCAGCGGCGAGGCATGGATCTCCGACCGCTGCGACTCGTCGGCCGTGTACTGGTCCCAGAACCACTGCATGCCTTCGCGGGCAAGGAAGTAGTGCTCGGCGAACCGGTGGTACGAGTCGGTGTCGAAGTTCGCGTCGGTCACCGGGTACAGCAGCACCTGCTGCGCGATACGCACGTCGCCGCGTTCCTTCGCCATCAGCGTGAGCACCGCGCTCATGTTGCCGCCCACCGAATCCCCGGCGACGGCGAACCGGCCCGGATCGAGTCCCTTTTCAGCGCCGTGCTCGAACACCCATTGCGCAGCCGCGTAGTTCTGCTCGATGGCGGTGGGGTACTTCGCCTCCGGAGACAGGTCGTACTCGGGGAACACCGCGGCCGCCTCGGCGCCGACGGCGAGCTCGCGCACCAGGCGGTCGTGGGTGTGCGCATTGCCGAACACCCATCCGGCGCCGTGGATGAAGAACACCACCGGCAGCGTCCCCTCGGAACCGGCGGGACGCACGATCCGCACGTTCACCGGGCCGGTCGGGCCGCCCTCGACGGTCACCCACTCCTCGTCGACCTCGGGCTTGTCGATATCGCCGGACTGGACCTCGTCGACGGTGCGGCGGCCCTCTTCGGGCGGCATCTGGAAAAGGAACGGCGGGGCATCGGTCTGCGCGGCGAACTCGGCCGCCTCGGGCTCCAGGACGGGCTTGTTCTCGGTCATGATTCTCTCCTTGCTCTCGGGGGAAGCGCGGAGCACTCGGGGGACGGGAGGGGCGCTCCGGTGGAGTGCGCCGCGCTATGAGGACGTTCACGATTCCGGAATCAACAGGACCTTCCCCACCGAGCCGGGTGAATCGAGCCGCGACTGCGCCTCGGACGCAACGGCGAGCGGATATGTTGCGGCGACGACCGGGCGGATCAGCCCCTGCTCCACCAGCGGCCACTCGCCGTCGGTGACGGCCGCGACGATCCCGGCCTTGGAGCCGGGACCTGTGAGCGGGCGGTTGCGCAGGTTCAGGCCGATCACCCTGGCCCGCTTTCCGATCAGCGCGCCGACGTTCACCTCACCGGTGAGCCCGCCCTGCATGCCGATCATGACGAGCCGGCCGCCGACGGCGAGCGCGTCGATGTTCCGCGACAGGTAGCTGCCGCCCATGATGTCGAGGATGACGTCGACCTGTCCGGCAAGCTCCGCGGCGAAATCCTGTTCGCGGTAGTTGATCACGGTGTCAGCGCCCAGCTCCCGGCAGTGCCGGGCCTTGACCTCGGAGCCGACGGTGACGACCACACGGGCGCCGAGCGCTTTGCCCACCTGGATGGCGTGGGTGCCGATGCCGCTGCCGCCGCCGTGCACGAGCAGCGTCTCCCCTGCCCGCAGGCCCGCGTCCATGACGATGGTCGACCACACCGTGCCCGCGGCCTCCGGCAGCGCGGCCGCATCCACCAGCGCGATCCCGGAGGGCACCGGTAGGAGCTGCTCGAGGGGGGCGACGGCGAACTGCGCGTATCCGCCGCCGGCGATCAGCGCGCACACCTCGGTGCCGAGCGCCGGCGACGTCACCCCCTCGCCGTGCGCGACGACCGTGCCGGAGACCTCCATGCCCATGATGTCGGTGATTCCCGGCGGCGGCGGGTACAACCCCTGGCGCTGCATCAGGTCGGCGCGGTTGATGCCCGCCGCGGCCACCCGGACGAGGACCTCGCCGGCGGCGGGGCGCGGTGTCGGCACACTGCTGAGCACCGGGTTGGCGTCGTCGTCCACGACAATGGCGCTCATAGTTGCGGGCACGTTGTCAGGCGGAGACGTCGTGGTGGCGGGTGAAAATTCCGGAGAAGTGCTCACGGGGGCCTTTCATTGCGTATCGCGGACGGGCGTTCATCGGCCGGGCACCGAGACGGGGACGGGCATGTGCAGTGCCGCTTGGGCTCTGGTGTGGACGTCGAGGCGCACTGCGCGCATCGGTCGGAGCGCGCGCAACTCCTCGGACATGCGGCCGCGCCCGAGGGTCAGGTCGTACCCGCGCGGCAGCATCGCTGTACCCGAGGCGAGCGCGTTGGTCTGGTTGAGCGTCGCCTTCCAGCCGCCCCCGACACGCGTGTAGGAGGTCAGGGTGGACACGTTCGCGCCGCTCGCGCAGGCCGTCTGACGAGGGGTGGGCGCGGAGAACGCGACGTCGATCTCGCCGTCGGTGTCCGCCACGCGGGCGGTGGTCCGCGCGTCGTCGATCTCCACGTCCAGACCTGTGACCCACTTGGGGAATCCGTAGCCGTCGTGGCCGCGGACCTGGGCGATCCCGGTGTTCACCGGAAGCGAGAGCACGTAGGCGTGCAGGTGGTCGTTCGCCAGCGCGGTCGCCAGGTCGGCGGCCGGAAGACCGCCGTGCCGGGCGGGCCGCACCGCCACGCCCACCGCCGCCTCCGTGTAGAAGTCGATGTCGCACACGTCGTACCGGAAGAACATCAGCGAGACGAGCCCGACGCCGGGCGCGACCTGCAGCGGCGTCAGCTCGTCGGGTATGCGGCGGCGGATGGCCCCCGCCGGCGCCGGCATGGTCAGACGCGCCGAGGACATCGCGTAATAGAAGTTGGGGGTCACCGTTGTCCCGATCGGCGAATCGACCCGCGTCTTGTCCAGCCGCCGGAAGAACTCGACGGTGCCCACCCGAGGATCGCGCTCCACCTCGTCCAGGTCCGTGTCCATCCTGAAGCGGTCGAACAGCCCGCCCGCCGGGACTGCGACGGTGCGCCCGCCCAGGTCGACGTCGACGGTGTCGCGCACGGATGACGCCATGGTGGTCTCCCCAGTCGAAATGTATGCACTGCTCACATTAAGGTAAACGTCTATGTAAGCGGCGTCAACACTAGAGTCGGGAATTCCATCCCCTCAGGCGATTGACGCGGGGTCTGCCGATCCGTTGAATGTAAGCACCGTGCACATCTACCGGGAGGATTCCGCCGTGACCGAGGTCCTGTTCGTCATCTCCGCCGCAGACCGGTGGACCCTCAACGACGGCACCGTCCACCCCTCCGGCTACTGGGCGGAGGAGGTCGCGGTGCCGCACCGCAACTTCACCGAGGCCGGATGGAACGTCACCATCGCGACGCCCGGCGGCACGGCCCCCACCCTGGACCGCCTCAGCCTGGGCATCTCCGGCGGCCTTCCGCGCAAGCGCAGGGAGGTCGAGAAGTACTTGGAGTCGATCGCGGACCGACTCGGCAACCCGGTGCCGCTCGATTCCGTCAACCCCGACGCCTACGACCTGGTGTTCTATCCGGGCGGACACGGCCCGATGGAGGACCTGGCCTACGACGCCGTCTCCGGCGCTTTGCTCACCCGGCGGCTCGAATCCGGTCGACCTCTGGCGCTGCTGTGCCACGCCCCTGCCGCGGTGCTGGCCGCGCAGAACCCGGACGGCACCTCGCCGTTCGCGGGACGCCGGATGACGGGCCTGTCGAATCGCGAGGAACTACTGAACCTGTTCGCGCGCAAGGCGCCCTGGCTGCTGGAAGACCGACTCAGGGCTGCGGGCATCGACTATTTGCGGGGGACGCTGCCGCTGCGGCCGCACGTAGTGGTCGACGGCAACCTGTACACCGGCCAGAACCCGCAGTCGTCGGACGCTCTGTCGCGCAGGCTCATCGCTGAGATGACCGGGGCGGGTTAGACGCGGCAGTCCGATCCGCCGAGAGCACGTGATGGGCCTGAATCAGGCCATGCGGCGTCGCCGGCGCCGCCTCGGCTGCGGGCAGCACGCCGCCCTGCCCCGGGGCCGGCGACGTCGCGCGAATGGCCCGGCCTCAGCCCTGCAGCGGCCGCAGCGCCGCGGTGACGCGCGAG
>CAYVJJ010000022.1:0-17593 GCA_964451655.1 uncultured Mycobacteriaceae bacterium
GGGTGGCCAGGTTCGCCACACCGTCGCCGAAGATCTGCTTGAGCGCCTCGGACGCTGTGGGCGCGTAGCCGACCCGCACGACGCCGTCGGGATCGGTGTAGCTCATCAGCACCCGGGACAGCCGCGGGAACGCGCTGCCGGACGAACCCTTCTGCTGGGTGTAGATGGGCTCCACGTAGAGGATCCCGCCGTCCGCGATCGGAAGCGTCAGCAGGTTGCCGAATTTGACGGTGTTCGTCTGGCTCAGCAGCGCGACGTCCTGCGACACCTTCGAATCGGAGGTCATCGAGTTCTGCATCTGCACCGGCCCCTGCGTCTGGGTGTCGGTGGGCAGCTGCAGCACCGTGAAGTCCCCGTAGTCCTCCGGGTCCGAGGACACCGAGATGTAGGCCGACAGGAACTCGCGCTGATAGCCCCGCATCGGACTGGTCAAGGTGAACTGGGGGTCCGCCGACTTCGGGTCGCCGCGCAGCACGTAGTAGGGCGGCTGGTTGGCGTCCGTCTCCGAGGTCGGGTCGCTGGGCACCGACCAGAAGGCGTTGTTGGTGAAGAACTCGTTCGGGTCGTCCACGTGGTACTTCGCGAGCATCTCGCGCTGCACCTTGAACAGGTCCTCCGGGTACCGGAAGTGCTGGCGCAATTCGGGGCTGATCGCGCTCTCCGGTTCCACCACCCCGGGGAAGGCATCCATCCACGTATTGAGCACCGGGTCGGACTTGTCCACCTGGTACAGGGTCACGGTCCCGTCGAACGCGTCCACGGTGGCCTTGACCGAGTTGCGGATGTAGGAGACCTCCTTCTGCGGCAACGGGCGGCCGGTGGCGGCGTCGATGCTGTCGGACATCAGGCCGGCCAGCGAGCTGCGCTGCGCGTACGGGTAGTCCTCCAGCGTCGTGTAGCCGTCGACGATCCACTTGATCCTGCCGTCGATCACCGCCGGGTACGCCGTGGTGTCGGTCGTCAGCCACGGAGCGACCTTCTTGACCCGGTCGCGGGGGTTCCGGTTGAACAGGACCTTCGAATCGTCACCGATCGCATCGGAGAACAGGAAGTTGCGCTCGGTGTACTTGACCGCGAAGGCGAGCCTGTTGAACATGTTGCCCACGGGCACGCCCGCATCGCCGTCATAGGTGTAACGCTCACCCGTCTCCGAGTCGTACTCACGGGGAGCGCCTCCCGTCGATCCGACGATGGCGTAGTCGTCGGGCGTCTTGGAGATCAGCTCGCCGAAGTAGATTCGCGGGTTGTCCACCTGCAGTGCGGGGATCTCCGGCTTGGTGCTCAGGTCGCTCACCTGGTAGACGGGATATCCTCCCGCATCCCCGTCGCCGTCTCCCCCGGTACGCACGGTGTTGGCCTGGGCCGCCACGAACCCGTTGCCGTGCGTGTAGACGGTGTGCTTGTTGATCCAGTCGGTCTGGTTGCCGGTGAGGCTCTGCGGGTTCAGCTCGCGCGCCGCCACGATGAAGTCACGCAGCTCGCCGTCGACCTTGTAGCGGTCCAGGTTCAACGTCTGCGGGAACCCGTAGAAGTTCTTCAGCTGCATCTGCTGGGTGAAGGTGGGCGACAGGATGTTGGGGTCGAGCAGGCGCAGGTTCTCCACCGTGGTCTTGTCGGCCGGGACGTCCTGGGGGCTCGCCGCGCCCACACCCGCGTACTTTTCGTAGTCCACATTCGCGTCGGTGATCCCGTACGCGTCCCGCGTCGCCGAGATGTTCCGCTTGATGTACTCGGCCTCCTTCTGCGCGGCGTTCGGCTTGACCGAGAACTGCTCGACGATCAAGGGGTAGACCGCCCCGATGATCACCGAGGAGAACACCATCAGGGCCGTCGCCAGCGCGGGGATGCGGAGGTCGCGCAGCACGATGGCGGCGAAGAACACTGCGGCGCAGATCACCGCGATGGCCAGCAGGATCATCTTGCTGGGCAGCACGGCGTTGATGTCGGTGTAGCCGGCACCGGTGAACATCGGGAATTTGTCGGTGCTCGAGAGGAGCGAGTACCGGTCGTACCAGTACGCCACCGCCTTGAGCAGCAGGAACACCCCGGCGATGACGGCCAGCTGCGCGCGGGCGGCGCGCGTGAGGTTGCCGGAGCGCCCGGCCAGGCGGATGCCGCCGAACAGGTAGTGGGTGACCAGCGACGCGAAGAACGCGACGATGAAGGCCACGAACAGCCATGTGAGCACGAACTTGATGAACGGCAGCTCGAACGCGTAGAAGGCGATGTTCTTGTGGAACTGCGGGTCGTTCATCGACTCGTCGAACGGCTGCGCATGCAGGAAGAGCTGGATCATCTGCCAGTCGCCCTGCGCCACGAGTCCGCAGATGAGGCCGACGAGCACCGGGACGGCCAGCGCGAACGTCTTGCGTCGCGACATCACCAGCGCCCGGTACCGGGCGAGCACGTCGTGCTCCCCCGCCATGGGCACGAACACCGGCCGCATCCGGTAGGCCAGCACGATCGCGCCGAAGATGATGCCGCCCGTGACGAGCCCCACCACGAGGAAGGTGATGAGCCGCGTCCACAGCGCGGTGCTGAACACCGCGCTGTATCCGACGTGCTCGAACCACTCCCAACTGATGTAGGTGTCGATCAGGCGCGGACCCACCAGCAGCAGCACGATCAGCGCCACGCCGATCCAGATGAGGATCCGGGACCTGCGCGACAGTCTGGGGACACCGCCAGGCGACCGCACGCTCACGACTTTTTCTCCATCCTCGTACGCGAACCCACCGGGCCCGCCACACCGGTTGTGGCCGGCTCCGACTCTACGGAACCGCATCAGCACCCGCGGGCACACGGGTCACCCCACCAACGTGCGGACAGGCGCACAGGTTCCCGCCCCCGGGTGCGAGGATGGTGCCATGAGTGATCAGCCCGCCCGGCACGACGTCGACGACCTCGGCCGCAGCATCCGCGAGGTGGCGGAATTCCTTCTGTCCGATGGCGACCCGTGGGGGGCGGCGCCGCGGATGTTCGCCCTGGTGCCGACCGCGCTGCTGGCCGAATCCGATCCGGCGCTGCTCGACCACCTCGACGATGCGGGCCTCACTCCGGTGGAGCAGGAGCCCCTCTACGACGACGCGGACCTGCATCCCGCGGCCCTGGGCGAGATCCTCGCCGGCGTCTCGTGGCCGGATCAGGTGGCCGGGTGCCTGCTGGTACGCGAGATCGTCGTGCTGCCGCCCGGCGCCGACGACGACCCCGACGCCGCGGCGCGCAACCCTCAGCGCCGCACGGCACGGCAGTACGCGGCCGCTCTCCGGGACGGCACAGGCCTGTGTCTGCTGCAGATGCGGCAGGAACCCTCCCCTGACGACGGTGTCGACGGCGCAGGCCCGCTCGGGGACGACCCGGACGGCATCGAACTGCTGCGTTACGAGGGGCTGGGCGACGACCTGCTCCACGCTCTGCACGCCACGTTCGACGCGGACGCCCCCAGCGACGACGCCGGCTCGTGAGACGCTCCGACCCGGCGCAGCGGGCCTGGGGCAGGACCTGACAGTGCAGCGGGCCTAGCAGTGCGGCACCGGCTCACCGGCCCGGAGGGCTTCGAGCGCGGAGACCGCGTCGTCGAGCGTGTCCACCTTGACCAGATCGAGCCCGTCGGGTCCGTGCCGCTCGGCCTCGGCGCAGTTGCCGGCCGGGACCAGGAACGCGGTCGCCCCGGCGTCCCGTGCGGCACGCATCTTGTAGGGGATGCCACCGATGGGCCCCACCTTCCCGGCCGGGTCGATGGTCCCGGTGCCGGCGACGAACGCCCCGCCGCTGAGTTCCCCCGGGCTGAGCTTGTCCACCAGTGCCAGCGAGAACATCAGCCCCGCGGAGGGTCCGCCGATGTCGTTGAGATTGAACGTCACGTCGACGTTCGGGGGCACAGCGTCCGCGACCACGATGCCCAGCACGCCTCCGTGCTGTGACGGGTCGGAGGACTGGGACAACGTCACGTCCTCGGTCTTGACCACGTCACCGCGGTGGAACGTCACAGCGATCCCGTCCCCCGGTGCATGGGCGGACACCAGGTCCGTGAGCTGGGACGCCGTGGTGATGTCCGTCCCGTCGACGGCGGTGATCACGTCGTCCGGCCGCAGCACCCCCTCGGCCCCGCTGTGCTGGACCACCTTCTTCACCTGCACCTGCGACATCCCCAGGTGCCGCATCGCCGCGATCGCCGCGCTGTGCTCGGACTGACTGAACTCCGCCTCGTTGTGCTTGCGGATCTGCTCCTCGGATTTGCCCGGCTTGTACACCTCGTCGCGCGGGACCACGCCGTTGCCGCCGCCGGCCCACAGCCCCAGCGCGTCGAACAGCGTCAGCTGGTCCCGGACCGCGACGGTGGTCATGTTGAGATGGCCGGAGGTGGGATCGACCGCGTGGCCGTCGACCGCCACCACGGGCACCTCCTCGACCGCACCGTCCTCCTGCTGCACCTTCACCTCGCCGAGGGTGTTGAAGGTGGGGCCGGGGCCCATGGCCACGAACGGCACCGTGACGGTGAACCCGAGCACCACCAGCACGACCAGCGGGACGAACAGCGCGATCAGTGTCAGGATGCGTCGACTCACCCGGCCCACGATATAGCGACCCGCCGCGCGCCGCCCGGACCAGGGGCGGCCGTGTTCGCCCTGAGCGTGACCGGCCGTCGCACCCGCCTGCGCGCGTCGCGAGCTTGTACCGTTGAGGTATGAGTGACGTGCCGTTCGGCTTCTCGAATCCCGACGACTCCGGGGACGATCCCGAGGACCGCAAGCCCGGCAAGGACGATTCCGGGCAGGGCGGCCCGGGCGGCAGCGGCTCGGGCGGCAGCGGCTCGGGCGGCAGCGGCTCCGGCCAGGGCGGTTCTCCGTTCGGCTTCGGGATGTTCGGGCTGCCGGGGCAGCCGGGGGAAGGCGGGCCCGGCGGCCAGCAGTTCGACCCCGCGATGCTCGGCCAGATGCTCTCCCAGTTCGGCCAGATGCTCAGCGGCATGGGCGGCGCGATGAGTTCGGGCGACGCGGGCGCGCAGGGGCCGGTCAACTACGAACTCGCCGCGCGCACCGCCCACCAGCAGATCCCCCACGACGGCCCGGTCTCCGAGGAGCACCGCAAGGCTGTAGAGGACTCGGTGCGGCTGGGCGAGTTGTGGCTCGACGCGGCCACCACCCTGCCGTCGGGCGTGTCCAAGACCGAAGTGTGGACGCCGGCGGAGTGGGTGGACAACACCTTCGAGAGTTGGAAGAAGCTGTGCGACCCGGTGGCACGCCAGATGTCGTCGATGTGGGCGGACGCGATGCCCGCCGAGGCCGCGCAGATGGCCGGCCCCATGATGGGCATGATCACGCAGATGAGCGGCATGGCCTTCGGTGCGCAGCTGGGTCAGGGGCTCTCCCAGCTGGCCGTCGAGGTGCTCACCTCCACCGACATCGGCCTGCCGTTGGGCCCGGTCGGCACGGCCGCGCTGATGCCGGACGCCGTGGGCCGTTTCGGGGAGGGGCTCGACCGCCCCCGCTCCGAGGTGCTCATCTTCCTGGCGGCCCGCGAGGCCGCGCACCAGCGCCTGTTCACCCACGTCCCGTGGCTCGCGCAACGCCTGTTCGACGCGGTCGACGCCTATGCGCGGGGTATCACCATCGACTTCTCTGCGCTGGAGGAGGCCGCCCGCAGCATCGACCCGTCGCAGTTGATGGATCCGAGCGCGCTCGAGGGGCTGATGCAGGAGGGCACCTTCACTCCTCAGGACACCCCCGAGCAGAAGGCGGCGCTCGAGCGGCTCGAGCTGTTGCTCGCTCTGGTCGAGGGCTGGGTGGCCACCGTCGTGCACGACGCGCTGGGTGACCGGATCCCCGGTGCCGACGCCCTGGGCGAGACGCTCCGGCGGAGGCGGGCCTCCGGCGGCCCCGCAGAACAGACCTTCGCGAACCTCGTGGGGCTCGAGCTGCGCCCCCGCAAGCTCCGCGAAGCAGCGGCACTGTGGGGACGGCTCACGCGGGACGCGGGCATCGAGCAGCGTGATGCGGTGTGGGGCCACCCGGATCTGCTGCCCGACGCGGGCGACCTCGACGATCCGGCGGGATTCATCGACCGCGTGCTCGGCGGCGACACCTCCGGTTTGGACGACCCCGTCGCCGAGGTGCTGCGGATCGAGCAGGAGCGGTCCCGCGGTGACGGCACCTCCGACGACGCCCGCGGTGACGGCACCTCCGACGACGCCCGCGGCGACGGGGATCCGCGGGACGACGACGGTGACGAAGGTCCAGGGCCCCGCCGCGACTCCTGATCCGGGCAGTCTCCGCCCTCCGGCCCTGCTTCCGTCCGGTGGGCCGTCGGCCTGGGCCCCGGCCGGGCCCGCCTCACGTCGGTGGTCCCTCATGCGGGGACGTCGCTCCGCCGCATGCCGCGTCCGTCTGGTCGCCCGCCGCCCCGTCGACTGGGTCCCGATCACGCGGACTCCCGTCACGCAGCGCGGCGGAACTGGCTTCGAGATAGCCGATGGCGCGTTCGGTGCGCGGATACCGCCGCACCAGCTCCCAGAATCGCGGAGTGTGACCGCCGGGCGCGATCAGGTGCGCGAGTTCGTGCACCAGGAGGTAGTCGAGCACGTACGGCGGGAACGCACGCGCCGCCTCGCTCACGCGGATGGTGCCGTCGGCCTGGGTGCAGGATGCCCAGCGTGACCGCATCGCCGGCACCCACCGCACCGACACGGGCCGGGCCGCGCCGTCGAGCCAGCGGTCAGACATCTCCCTCGCCCGCGCGGTCAGGTCCGCGTCCCCCGCCCGCAGCCGCCCGGCGCGACGCCGCTCCGAACGCTCGAGACGGCCGAGCATGTCCTCGACCAGTTCGGACTCACGCGCCCGGGACAGCCCGGCGGGCATGAGGATCACCGTCCGGTCCCCCTCGCGGCGCGCGCTGACGGTGCGCTTGCGGCGCGCGCTCCTGCGGATCTCGATCTTCCCCTGCACATTCACGCGTACGACGCTAGCGCGCCGGCTGAACGCGCCCGGCGAGCGAAACCACCGTCCGTCCGTCTGTGCAGGTCGCACGGCGCCCATGCCTGTGGATAACTCATCTTGAGATGCTCGGCGCGGATACGTCCGGTGGCACTGTCGAGGCATGAGCGCACCGCAGAGCATCACCGCCCCGCCCACGATTCCGCAGCGACCACGGCGCCCGACGCCCGCTGAACGCCGCCTGCTCAGAGCGACGCCGCGGCTCGATGCGCGCTTCCCCGTGCTGCTGCGCGGCGACGGTACGGTGCAGATCGGCACCTCCCCGGACCGGGCGGTGGTGGTGACGCCGCCGAGCGGTGTGCCGCCCCGCCCGCTCGCCGAACTGCTGCGCCGGCTGGACGGGTCCACGCGCTTCGGCCGGGCGCTGCGGCACACGCGGCTCCCCCTCTCGCGGACGCAGCCGGTACTCGACGAGCTCGCCCGCGCGGGCCTGATCACCGCCGGCCCGGAGCGCCGGGTCCCACGCTGTGCGGTGACCGTCCACGGCGCGGGGCCGCTGTCCGAACGCCTCCGCGAGCACCTTCCGGCGATCGGCGTGCAGGTGCACTCCTCCGGGGTCCTTCCCCACAGCGCCGGTCAGGTCGACGCCGCCGCGTCGTCCGTGGTGGTGCTGGCGGATCACAGCGTGGTCGAGCCGTGCGTACGGCGGGCGCTGCACGAGGCCGCCATGCCGCACATGCAGATCCATCTGCGCGACGGCACGGGGGTCATCGGGCCGCTGATCGTCCCCGGCATGACCGGCTGCCTGGACTGCGGTGACCTGTACCGCAGCGAACGCGATCCGGCGTGGCCGCGTCTGATGCTCCAGCAGATCGGACTGCGCGGCCGCGCCGACCCGCCCACCACCATGGTGACGGTCGGTGTCGCCGCCGCCCGGATCCGCGCGTTCCTGCTCGGGCCGCCACGCCCGGCGTCCGAACACGCGCACCACGAACGCTCCCGCCCCGGCTCCGCACAGCCGGATCGTGCCCCCATGCCCCCTGGACTGCAGTCGATGGTGCAGGTCGCATCGGGTGCCGCCGCGATGACGGCCCAGCCGTGGCCCGCGCATCCCGAGTGCCGGTGCCGGGCCGCCGCCGACCGTCACGCTCTCCCCCGAGGCGGTCCGTACGGCGGACTCCGCCCACCGGACGGCCGCCCGCAACACCGTGCGACAGGGGACGACGTACCCTCCGGGGCCGGATCGTGAACAATGGCAGTGTGTCTGACATTCCTCGCCACGGTGCCGCGCGCACCGCCAAGCTCGCATCGCTGCCGCTGGGTATCGCCGGGCGTGCCGCCGCGGGGCTGGGACGTCGGCTCGGCGGCCAGACCGCGGACGAGATCAACGCCGACCTCGCGGAGAAGGCCGCGGAGCAGCTGTTCGCCGTCCTGGGCGAACTCAAGGGCGGGGCGATGAAACTCGGTCAGGCGATGAGCGTGTTCGAGGCGGCCATGCCGGACGAATTGGCCGGCCCGTACCGGGAGGCCCTGACCAAGCTGCAGCGTGATGCGCCCCCGATGTCACCCACCGCCGTCCGCAAGGTGCTCGACCACCAGCTCGGGACCGGGTGGCGCACGCGGTTCGCCGAGTTCGACGAGAACCCGGCCGCCGCCGCAAGCATCGGGCAGGTGCACCGTGCGGTGTGGTCCGATGGCCGCGAGGTCGCCGTCAAGCTCCAGTACCCGGGGGCCGACGAGGCGCTGCGCGCGGATCTGCGCCAGCTGCGCCGTCTGGCCCCGGTGTTCCGCCCCTTCGCTCCCGGCACGGACGTCAAGGCCCTGGTCGATGAACTCGCCACCCGCGCGGAGGAGGAACTCGACTACCGCATCGAGGCCGGATATCAGCGCCGGTTCGCTTCCGCGTTCGCCGGTGACGGGCTGATCGCCATCCCCCGCGTCGTGGCGAGTGCACCGAAGGCGCTGGTCACCGAATGGATCGACGGCACGCCGCTGTCGCGGATCATCGCGGAGGGGACGCCTGAACAGCGCAACGCGGCCGCATTGCGACTGAGCGAGTTCCATTTCTCGTCGCCGGCACGCGTCGGTCTCATGCACACCGACCCGCATCCCGGGAACTTCATGATCACCGGGGACGGCCGCCTGGGCGTGATCGACTTCGGCGCGGCGGTGGAGTTGCCGGACGGGCTGCCGACGGTGCTCACCGACATGGTGCGCCTTGCGGTACAGGACCGGCCGGACGACTTGGTGTCGCTGATGACGATGGCCGGGTACGTCGGCCGCGGCGACCGGCTCACTCCGGACGACGCCATGCATTTCCTGCGCCCCTTCGTGGAGCCGCTGCGCAAGGAGACGTTCCACTTCGACCGTGCCTGGATGCAGCGCATCGCCGGAACCTACACAGACGTCCGCAGCAAGGAGTTCCAGACCAGCCGCTCGTTCACGCTGCCCGCGGAGTATCTGATGATCCACCGCGTGCTCAGCGGTTCCGTGGCCATCCTGTGCCAACTGGACGCCGAGGCGCCTTTCGTATCCGTGATCCGCCGGTGGGCCCCGGAGATGGTGGAAGCCCCGGGCGGGTAGCACCGCGGATCGTCATTGCGCGCCGGCGCCGGTCAGACCGGGTCCGCCTCGTCGAGGCTCGGCGGCGTATCTCCGGCCACGATGGCGAGGACGTCCCGGCCGAAGCGCTCCAGCTTGGCCGCGCCGATCCCGGGGATCGCGGTGAGCGCGCCTTCCCCGGCCGGCAGCTGCTCGGCGATGGCGGTCAAGGTGGCGTCGGTGAACACCACGTACGCGGGGACCTCCAATTCGCGGGACTTCTCGCGCCGCCAGTCCTTGAGGGCCGCGAACACCTCGTCGTCGATGTCCGACGGGCAGCCGGCGCACCGCCCGAGCTTGGTGTCGGTGGCGCCGACGAGCGCCTTGCCGCAGATCCGGCAGCGCGCCCGCTTGCGTTCGCGTCGCGGCGGAGCGATTTTGGACGCCGGCGACGAGTCGGGGACGAGCCCGTGCAGGAACCGGGAGCGCCGACGGGTCTTACGCCCGCCCTCGTTGCGCGCGAGCGCCCATGACAACGACAGGTGCACCCGTGCCCGGGTCACCCCCACATACAGCAGCCGCCGCTCTTCCTCCACCGCGGCCTCGTCGTCCGGGGCACCGCCGGAGCCGAGCGCGTGGGTGATCGGCAGCATCCCGTCGGTGACGCCCACCAGGAACACCGCATCCCACTCGAGCCCCTTGGCCGCGTGCAGGGACGCGAGCGTGACGCCCTCGACCACCGGGGGGTGCCGCGAGTCCGCGCGCCGTCCCAGCTCACGCATCAACCCGCCGAGCGTCAGCTCCGGCTCGTGCACCCGCAGTTCCTCGGCCAGCTGGACCAGCGAACGCAGCGACGCCCACCGCTCACGCGCCTGGGCACCCGCAGGCTCCGCCTCCGTCAGCCCCAGCGGGGCGAGTGCGGCGCGCACCAGTGCGATGAGGTTCTCGCCGGAGTCGGCACCCTCGGGCAGGTCGTCGCGGGCTGCGGTGCGCCGCAGCGCGTCGGCCGCCTGCCGGATCTCCTGGCGCTGGAAGAAGCCCTCCCCGCCACGCACCTGGTAGGGGACGCCCTCCTCGGTGAGGGCGTTCTCGAACTGTTCCGACTGCGCGTTGATGCGGTAGAGCACGGCGATCTCCGAGGCGGGCGTGCCCTCGCGGATCAGTCCCGCGATGCGCGAGGCCACCGCCGCGGCCTCGGCGGGCTCGTCGTCGTACTCGGCGAACTGCGGCTCCGGCCCCGGTGGTCGCTGTCCGACCAGTTGGAGCCGGGTGCCGGCGATGCGCCCCCGGGCTGCGGCGATGGTCTTGTTCGCGAGCTCCACCACCTGCGGGGTGGAACGGTAGTCACGTTCGAGGCGCACCACGGCGGCGTCCGGGAATCGGCGCGAGAAATCCAGCAGGAACCGCGGCGAGGCCCCCGCGAACGAGTAGATCGTCTGGTTGGCGTCGCCGACGACGGTCAGGTCGTCACGCGGCCCCAGCCAGGCGTCCAGCACCCGCTGCTGCAGAGGCGTGACGTCCTGGTACTCGTCCACCACGAAGCACCGGTAGCGGTCACGGAACTCCTCCGCCACCGACGAGTTCTCCTCCAGCGCCGCGGCGGTGTGCAGGAGCAGGTCGTCGAAGTCCAGCAGCATCGAGCCGGCCTTGAGCTCCTCATAGCCCGAGTACACGGCCGCCACCTGCTCCGGCGGGGCGGGAGCGTCCCGGCGCAGCCGCGCGGCCTCCGCCTGGTACTGCTCCGGGGTGATCAGCGACGACTTGGCCCACTCGATCTCGCCCGCGAGGTCCCGGACCGACTCCTTGGTGGTAGGCGCCCCCGCCCGCACGGCGGCCTGCCCCACCACGGCGAACTTACGGTCGAGCAGCTGCCACTCGACCTCCCCGACCACCCGTGGCCAGAAATACTTGAGCTGCCGCAGCGCCGCAGCGTGGAAGGTGCGTGCCTGCACCGCGCCCCCGCCGCCGTCCACGCCCAGGGCACGCAACCGCATCCGCATCTCCCCCGCCGCACGCGCGGTGAACGTCACGGCGAGCACCTGGCCCGCCGCCACGTGGCCGTGGGACACCAGGTGCGCGATACGGCGGGTGATGGTGCGGGTCTTGCCCGTCCCTGCGCCCGCCAGCACGCACACCGGCCCGCGCGGGGCGAGCACGGCGGCCGTCTGTTCCGGGTCGAGCCCCTCCAGCGCCGATTCCGGACCCGGTGCCCCCGCGATGATTCCCCCGGGGGCCGTCCCGGGTGCGCCTGTCCGTGCCATGCCGCCATCATCGCAGCCGTCACCGACAGCCACCTCCCGGGCCGTCCCCGGCACAGTGCGCACCCGGACGCCGGACCGTGACCGGCGGGCGCGGCGGGGCGTTCCGCCTACGCGGAACACGGAGCGGTCGTACCGCGTTGTGCCGGGCGTGAGCACTGACACCGCCGTGACCGCGGCCCCCGAGACCCTGACCGTCTACACCACCGACTGGTGCCCCTTCTGCCTGAAACTGAAGGCGTCACTGCGCGAGGACGGCATCGAGTTCGTCGAGATCGACATCGAGGAGCACCCGGAGGCGGCCGAGTTCGTGGCCGCGCACAACGACGGCAACCACGTGGTGCCCACCGTGCATTTCCCCAGCGGCGAGGTGGTGACCAACCCGCCGTTCAAGGGCGTGCGCCGGCGCCTGGGCCTCGCCCGCGACTGACCGCCCCGCGCGGAGGCGGTCACCGCACCGCCGGGCGGAACCTGCGTCAGTCGGCCCAGGACTCGATCATGCCCCGTGCGATGGAGATCGCCCCCGGCAGCAGCAGCGGCGCGTCGGACGGGGTGGCCCAGTCGCCGAGCGCCAACGCGTCGCGCACCTCGTCGCGCGTGAACCACCGGGCCTGCGCGATCTCGCCGTCGCGGAACCGCAGCGGTGCGGCCGGATCCGCGACGGCGGCGAACCCGAGCATGATCGAACGCGGGAACGGCCACGGCTGGCTGCCCAGGTAGTGGACCTCGCGCACCGCCAGCCCCACCTCTTCGCCGATCTCGCGGGCGACGCACGCCTCGAGCGACTCGCCCGCTTCGACGAACCCGGCCAGCACCGAGTAACGGCGGTCCGGCCAGCTGGGCTGGCGCGCGAGCAGCACCCGGTCGGCGCCGTCGTGCACCAGGCAGATGATCGCCGGGTCCGTGCGCGGATACTCCTCACGACCGCACTGCTCACAGACCCGCACCCATCCTGCGGACTGCGGTGCCGTGCGGGCTCCGTCGCGGGCACAGTGCCTGGCGGCACGGTGCCAGTTGAGCAGCGCCAGCGCGGTGACAAGCCAGTTGTTCTCCGCCGGACCGAACACGGTGCCGTGCGTGCGCAGATCGGCCAGCGACACGTTGACGTCGAGTTCCCCCGGCACGGGCTCGGCGTCCAGGTCCGGGTCGGCGATCGCCCACACCTGCCGCCCGTCATGCTCCCCCACCAGCACCGCATCGTCCGGACGGGCGGCGGACACGTCGCGGGCCGGACGCAGCCGGATGTGCGCCCCGTCGGTGCGCACCTTGCCGCGCCGGCTCACCGACAGCACCCGCGCGTACGGCCAGGCGGCGTCGAGCGCCTCCGCGTCGGTGCGGTCGATCCGGGCGAGCGCGTCGGCGCCCGGGTCGACGCGGGAGAGCAGGGGCGGCTGGTGCAGTGCGAAACGGCTCACGCACCCACTGTGCCACCAGCGCGTGCCCCGTCCGCGCCGAACCCGGCCGCCGGAAACCGGGCGGCCGGCCGGGCGGCCGTGCCGTCCTCGCCGCGGGGGCCTCAGGCCTTGCGGATGTACAGCAGCCTGTCGTTCTCTTCGATCGCGTCCACGTCGGCGGTGCCCGCGCGCAGCATCTCGCCGTTGCGGACGACGGCGAGCACGATGTCGCGCAGATGCCGCGGGGAACCGCCGACCTCGTCGGGTTCGACCTCCCGCTCGGCGATGGCGAACCCCTCGTCGGGGGTGAGCAGATCCTCGATCATGTCGACCACGTTGGGCGTCGACGTGGCGACCCCGAGCAACCGGCCCGCCGTCGCCGAGGAGACCACCACCGAGTCCGCGCCGGACTGCTCCAGCAGGTGCGTGTACTCGGATTCACGCACCGCTGCCACGATCTTCGCCTTGGGAGCCACCTCACGGGCCGTGAGGGTCACCAGCACCGCCGTGTCGTCGCGGTTGGCCGCCACGATGATCGCCGCCGCGCGCTGGGCGCCCGCCAGCCGCAGCACGTCGGCCTTGCTGCCGGAGCCCTGCACGGTGACGAGCCCCGCGTGCGAGGCCTTCTCGAGGACGGCCTGGTCGGTGTCCACCACGACGATCTCGCCGGGAGGCACCCCGTCACCGGTGAGTGCGTCGACGGCCGCGCGCCCCTTGGTGCCGTAACCGATGACGACGGTGTGATCGCGCAACCTCTGCCTCCAACGTTGGATCTTGAATGCCTGACGGGAGCGTTCCGTGAGCACTTCGATGGTGGTGCCGACGAGCACGACCAGGAACGCCATGCGCAGCGGGGTGATGACCAGGATGTTGACCAGTCGGGCCGATTCGCTGACCGGGGCGATGTCGCCGAACCCGGTGGTCGTCACCGAGACCGTGGCGTGGTACATCGAATCGAGCAGCGTCATCGGCTTGCCCGCCGCATCCTCGTAGCCGCCACGCTGCAGATAGACGATGAACCCGGACAGGACGATCATGCCGACGCCGAGAACGAGCCGCAGGATGATGCTGCGCGCAGGGCTGACCCGCCGCATCGGCACGTGGACGACGTTGACGAGGTCGTAATCGGGGCGGTCGGTCAGCTCGTCGTCGAGTAGCAGCCGCCGGCGGATCCGGCCCGGACGGAACCTACCGGCCATCGCCGGCCTTCCCGCTGCGCGCGCGATTGCTCATAAGGGGGCAGCGTAGCCCGCTCGGTCCGCCGTGTCGTCGCGACCGTCGGTTCCCGCACCGTCACCGCCCGCCGTCGAGGAGAGCAGGTCCGCGAGTTCGTCCGCATCGGGGAGGTCCGGTGGAGCCACGGTGCGGCCGCTGCGCACGTAGTGGAACGCCGCGCGCACGTCCTCCAGCGGAGCCGGTCCGCCGCCGTGCGCCGAGGCCATGAGCTCCGCCCACGCCACCCGGTAGACCGCGAGTTGGATTGCGACGGCCGGTTCGTCGGCGGGGGTGGGCGGCGCACCCGTCTTCCAGTCGATCACCGTCCAGCCGCCGTCGTCGTCACGGAACACGGCGTCGATGCGGCCGCGCAGCAGGGTGCCGCCGATGACCGTCTCGAACGGGACCTCTACCTCGATCGGGCTGCGCTGCGCCCACGGGGACGCGAGGAAGGCCTCCTGCAGCGCCTGCAGGTCCGCCTCCGGGTCCGCATCCGTATCGGCCGCGCCCGGAAGCTCGTCCAGGTCCAGCAGCCGGGTGGCGCCGAAGCGCCGCTCCACCCACGCATGGAACGCGGTGCCCCGGCGCGCGAGCGGGTTCGGCTTATACGGCACCGGCCGGCGCAGGCGCTCGGCCAACGCGTCCGGATCGGCGCGCAGCTGCACCATCTGGCTGACCGACAGCCGCGGCGGCAGCGGCACCTCCAGCACCTGGTCCTGCACGGCCGACCGTTCCGCCAGCAGCAGATCGACGTCCCCGGCCCAGCCGTCGGGGTCGTCCGCGCCCGAAGCCGGTCCCGCCTCGTCGGCGAGGGCCCCGGGTGCCGACTCGTCCTCCGCACGGTCGATCTCGTCGATCACCATCCGGGCGCCTTCCTCGATCAGGCCGCGCCGCCCGCCGAGGGGGTCGACCGGCCATTGCGCCGTGCGCGGCTGCGCGGAGAGCGGATTCTCGTCCTCCTCGGGCTCCGCGGCCCACTGCTCCACCGTGCCGGCGCCGGCCTCGAGGATCTCCCGGGCCTCCTCAAGGAACGTCGACGGCGTCTTGGCCTTGCCCGAGTCCGGCCAGCGGTGCCCGGACAGCAGGAGTGTCTGCTCGGTGCGGGTGACCGCAACGTAGAACAGCCGCCGCTCCTCCTCGAGCCGGCGACGGTCCAGCGCCTTCTTGTGGGAGTCGAGCGCGTTCTCCAGGTCCTTGCGGGTGGTGTGCCCGTCGAGAGCGAGCACCGGCACGCCCTCTCCCCCGTCCTGGCCGGCCCGGTCGCCCCGCAGCTGCGGAGGCAGCTCGGTCACGTCCCCGAGCCAGGTGGAGTTGTTGCCTTCGGAGGGGAACACACGCGAGACGAGGTGCGGCACCGCCACCACCTCCCACTCGAGTCCCTTGGCCGCGTGCACGGTGAGGATCTGCACACGGTTCGGGTCCAGCTCCACCTCGCCGGGGGTCAGCCCCTTCTCCACGGACTCCGCGGCCGCGAGGTAGCCGAGCAGCCCCGGCAGGGTGGCGTGCGGGTCGCCCGCGTACTCGGCGACGACCATCGCGAAGGCGTCCAGCTGCTCACGTCCGCCGCCCGGTGCGGTGCTGCGGGCCGCGACCTCGATGCCGATATCGAGCGAACGCTCCACCTCGGCCACCAGTTCGGTCAACGGCTGTCCTATGCGTCGGCGCAGCGAGGCGAGTCGCCGACCGAGTGCCGTGATCCGGCGGAGGCCCTCCGGCGAATACCGTTCGGCCGGACCGGGATCCGCGATCGCGTCGCCGAGACCTGCGATATCGCCGTCATCCTGGGGCAGGGCCGCGGCGAGCGCGTCGTGCAGGTCGTCCGCATCGGTGAGCACCCCCTGCACCCCCGTGCGCGAATGCGTTCCCAGTTCCCGCACGCGCCGCGCCAGTGCGGCGAGGTCGGCGGCCCCCAAGCGGACGCGCGGCCCCGTGAGCACGCGCACCGCCGCCGTCCCGGCGAGGGGGTCGGCGACGAGTCGCAGGGTGTCGACGACGTCGCGGACCTCGGGCTGCTCGAGCAGTCCGCCCAGCCCGACCACCTCGACGGGCACTCCGCGTTCCCGCAGCGACTCGGCGATCGGGGTCGAATCGGCGTTGCGCCGCACGAGTACGGCGGTGCTCGGCGGCGGCTCGCCCGCCTCGACCGCGGCGTGGAACCGCAACGCGATGTGGTCCGCGAGCCAGGCACGCTCGGCCTCCACGTCCGGCAGCAATGCGGCACGCAGGTCGCCTGGCGCGACCCCGGGGCGGGGCCGCAGTTCACTGACCGGGACGCCCCGGTCACGCAGCGGCGACGCGACCGCGTTGGCGAGCGTGAGCGCCTCGGCCGGGTTGCGCCAGCTGGTGAGCAGCTCGAGGGTCTGCGCCGGGCGCTGTCGGGTCGGGAAGTCGGTGGTGAAGTACGGCAGGTTGGCGGCCGACGCCCCGCGCCACCCGTAGATGGACTGCATCGGGTCGCCTACCGAAGTGAGCGCGACGGCGGTACCGGAATCCGTGTCACCGCCGAACAGCGACGACAGCAGCACGCGCTGGGAGTGGCCGGTGTCCTGGTATTCGTCGAGCATCACCGCGCGGAACCGTGCGCGCTCGGCCGCCCCCACCTCAGGGTGCGCGGAGGCCAGTTGCGCCGCCAGCGACATCTGCGATCCGGGATCGAGCGCACCCTGGGCGCGCAGTTCTGCGGCGAGGCGCCGCACCAGCGGCAGCAACGCGATGCGGCGCTCCTGCGCGGCGAGCGGGTCGGTGAGCTTCCTGGACGGGTCCTTCCGTTGCCGCGGACCGGGCGGCAACGTGAACACCAGATGCTCGAGCTCGACATGCGCGCGCTCGAGCGCGGCCGGGTCCACCAGGTGCTCGCCCAACTGGCCGGACAGCCTCAGCACTCTTTCGGTGATGGTGGCGGGGTTCGACTCGGTGTCGAGCTCCCCGTCCCAGGAGCTGACCACACGGTGGGCCGCCTGCCACAGCTCTGTCTCGCCCAGCATGCGCACGGACGGTTCCATCGGCAGCAGCAGCCCGTATTCGCCCAGGAGGCGGCCGGCATAGGAGTGGTAGGTGCTCACCTCCGGCTCGGCGGACCGGAGCCGGTCACGGATCTCCCCGCCGGGATCGACGCGCCGCAGCAGTTGCGAACCGGCAAGGCGCGCCAGACGGCGGCGGATGCGGTCGGTCAACTGTGCAGCGGCCTTGCGCGTGAACGTCAGGCCCAGCACCTGGGACGGCTCCACCAGCCCGTTGGCGACCAGCCAGACCA
>CAYVJJ010000023.1:0-17124 GCA_964451655.1 uncultured Mycobacteriaceae bacterium
TCCTGGCGCCGTTCGCGTTCTCGCTGCTCGGCCAGTCGCACCAGATCGTGTGGGGGATACTGCTGGTGCTCGTGATCGTGCCGGCCTTCGTGATGCTGGTGCACCCGCAGACGTCGGCGTGGATGAACCGGGCCTATGCCAGGCGCCCGGAGTCCGGCGACGGGGAGGGCTAGCCGCGCGGCGACGGCACGCCGGAGCCTGGCGGCCGGAGTCCGGCAGCGGGATCTCAGCCCCCGATCCCCACCGCGGAGAGCAGCACGGTGACGACGGTCGCCACGGCGAACACGCCGTGCCCGCCGACGAGTGCGACGGGGAAGCGCCTCTCCGGTGCATCCTCGGTGCCGGCGGCACCCTGATACACCGGCACCCAGCGGGCGACAAGGTAGAAGCCCGCCAGTGCGATCACGACCAGCAGTGCGAACGCCGCCCATGCGAGCGCGTCGGCGTCGACGGCCAGGTAGACGATCCACAGGACCAGCCCGGCGGCCGCCGCCAGGAAGTGCGTGAACACGATCGGCGCCGGCAGGCGGGTGGTGCTCCCCGGGCGCGGCCCGCCCCCGCCGATCCATCGTGCGAGCAGGGTGACACCGCCGAGAGCGGTCAGGACCCACAGGACCAGTGCTGCAATGACCATGACTATGCCGTCCTTTCCAGGGGATGGTCCGAGGCGTCCCCGGATCAGTCGGTGAACCCGTCCGCCTGCGCGGACTCGTCGACGACGCGCACGCCGAAGCGGTAGGCGAGCTTGCCGCCGAGCGCGCCGCCGACGACGAGCACGACCAGCGCGGCGATCGTCAGCGCGAACGGGCCCGGTTCCACGGAGGTGTCGGCGGCGCCGACGCGCCAGAAGAAGCCGGCGGCGAACGCGATGGTCACCAGCAGCATCAGCGACATGTGCAGGAGCCCGGTGCGGAACGCCTTGGTGCCGGTGGGGACGGCGAACAGGTCCAGGAGGCCGACGCACGCGGCGGTCAGCGCGCCCAGCACGCCGATCGCGATCAACCACTGTGCGCCGCGGACGAGGAATTCCGGGTCGGCGACGAGGAACGCGCCGATGTCGAACACCAGGGAGGCGACCCACGCACCGATGGGGACGGTGACCAGGATCGGGTGGAACGGGTGGCCGTACGGGCCGGTCAGCGCCGGGCTGACGGGGTGCTTGCCGCGGTCGGTCACGGCGGAATGGGAGGCCGCGGTGCGCGAGGCTGCGGTGCGGGAGGTCGTGGACATGGCGTCGTCCTGTCGTTGCTGGAGTACCGGCGGACCGGTGCGGCCGGTGGCGTCCCCGGGGCCGTCGGGGGTTAGCGGTGGATCAGATCGAGGAACTCCCGTCTGCTCGCGGAGTCCGTGCGCAGCAGTCCCCGTACGGCGGAGGTGGCGGTGCGTGTGCCGTCGGCGTGCACACCGCGGATGGACATGCACAGGTGCTCGGCCTCGATCACGACGCCGACACCGCGCGGAGCGAGACGGTCATCGATCCAGTCCGCGATCTGCATGGTCAGGCGCTCTTGGACCTGCAGGTCCCGTGCGAAGAGTTCGACCACCCGGGCGAGCTTGGACAGCCCGAGGATGCGGTCGCCCGGCAGGTAACCCACATGCGCCACGCCGCGGAACGGCAGCATGTGATGCTCGCACAGTGAGGTCAGTGGGATGTCGCGCGCCAGGACCAGTTCGTCGTAGCCGGAGTCGTTGGGGAACGTCGTGGGATCGAATGCGCGCGGCGTGAGCAGCTCCTCGTAGGCGGACGCCACCCTCCGCGGTGTGTCCACCAGGTGCGGCGAGGACGGATCCCGCCCCAGAGCGCGCATCAGATCGGCCACCGCGTCGCGGGCCGCCGCCGTGTCGATCGCGGGGCGTCGCGGCACGGGGTGCGCGGGGCACACCGGCACGCCGCGGCCGTTCCGGTGCCGGGCTGCGGCCTCCCCGGCAGTGTCAGTGGCAGTGACCATGCGTTCTCCTCTAAAATTCAACTAGAATGCTGTTAGTGATTCCGATGTTAGATCAATCATTATTGTTTTTACAATGGGGGTGCGATGGTGACCGGCGATAGCGACCGTCCCCGCGGCGGCGCGGGCGACCTCACGGCCGTCTCCGCGCTCGATGAGCCGGCGCGGCGTCGGCTGTACGACTACGTGTGTGCGCAGGACGGTCCGGTGAGCCGTGACGACGCGGCGGAATCGGTGGGCATGCGGCGTCAGACGGCTGCGTTCCACCTGGACAAGCTCGCCGACGTGGGCCTGCTGGAGGTGCAGTTCGCCCGTCGCAACGGGCGCAGCGGGCCCGGGGCGGGCCGGCCGTCCAAGCTGTATTCACGTGCGCGCAGGGAGTTCGCGGTGCAGCTGCCCGAGCGTTCCTATGAGCTGGCAGGACGGCTTCTCGCACAGGCGGTCGAGGACAGCGAAGGCGCGGGCGGGTCGCCCCGTGAGAACCTTGCCCGGCGTGCGCGGCAGGTGGGGCGGGACGCCATCGCCGCCGGCGCCGACTCCGATGCGCTGATGGCCGCGCTCGCGGAGAGCGGCTATGAACCGCGATGGGACGGCCACGAGATCGCGTTGGCGAACTGCCCCTTCCACGCCCTCGTGCGGGAGCACACGGAACTCGTGTGCTCGATGAACCTCGATCTCATCGACGGGATGCTCGAGGCCGGCGGATGCCGGGACTGCACGGCGCGGCTGGCGCCCCACGAGTGCTACTGCTGCGTCCGCATCGCCACGGGCCCCCGCCAGGGGCACCAGGGACAGGAGGACGGGCAGGAGCAGGGGTGACGACCGGTCCGCTGTCAGACGAGACGGCGGAGCAGCCGGTACAGAGGGTCATCGGGGCCACGGGAACCGGCCGGCCCTCCGCCGGGGCCGTATTCGATGCGGGCCGCTGCGGGGGCGCCGCCGTCGGGGGTGTCGGGGCGGTTCCACTCTCGTACCGCGTACCGCTCGGCGATGGCCCACACGCCGGCGCGGCGCTCGAAGTAGTCGACGTAGCGCAGGCCCGTGGTGAAGTTCATCGCCGGATGCGCGCCCCAGTGCCGGGCGACCGCGTAACTCTCGGCCACCGCGCGGTCGCCGGACACCTCCGACAGGTGGTTGGCGATCTCATGGCGTGTGCCGTCGAGAGTGCGCAGCAGCGGCTCCACCCACGCCACGAAATCCACGGCCGAGCCGTCGAAGCCGGTGTGATGATCCACCCCGTCCGGGTGGTAGGCGGACCGCACGGCCTCCATGTCCAGGCGGTCGATGCCCCGGCAGTACCGCATCACCGCATCGCGGATCCGCTGTGCGGCCACCAGCTCGGCCATCGCATCATCCATGCCGTCCCCTTCCGTCGAGTCGGCGGCCGCGCTCACACCGGCCCGGACGCCCGCCGCCGGTTCACTCCCGCGCCAACGTCTCCAGCGCGGCGCCGGTGAGCCGGTTCTGCGTCCATTCGCCGCGGCCGACGGCACCGATCGACTCGTAGAACCGGATGGCGCCGGTGTTCCAGTTCAGCACTTCCCACTCCAGACGGGTGTAGCCGCGCTCGACGCACACGGCGGCCAGCGCCGCCAGGAGTCGGCGTCCGTGACCGCGTCCCCGCCGCTCCGGGCGCACGTAGAGATCCTCGACGTGGATGCCGTGCACACCGTCCCAGGTGCTGAAGGTGAGGAACCACAGTGCCATCCCGGCGATCTCCCCGTCATCCTCGGCGACGTGGCCGAACACGGCGGCGCCGGGGGAGAACAGCGCCCGCTCGAGCTGCGCGGCCGTGACGGTGCACCGGTCGGGCATGCGCTCGAACTCGGCGAGCCCGTACACGAGGTCGACGAGCGCGGGCACATCTCCGCTGTCCACGCGCCGGATCCGTGTGCTCAACGCACCGACTCCTCTCCGTTTCCGCGCTGACCCGCGGCCTCCGGCCCTGCGGGACGGCGCCGAGGGCCCGAGACGGAGCACAGGACCCGGTATTCGTGTTCGTGGCCGAGCTCCGCGACCGCGGCCGTGGGCATCGCCAGACGGGCGCCGAGCGTCGCCGCGCCACCGATCCAACGTGCCATGAGCACCCGGGAGAAGTGCCCGTGCCCCACCAGGATCACGTCGCGGCGGCACAGCGTGCCGGCGAGCGCCTCGAGCACCGCGTCGGCGCGTGCCGTCACCTGACCGGCGGTCTCCCCGTGCGGGCAGGGGTGCGTCCACACGGTCCACCCGGGCACGCTGCGCCGGATCTCCGCGGTGGTCACACCCTCGTAATCGCCGTAGTCCCACTCCGCCAGGCGCCCGTCGACTTCGTCGACGCGCAGCCCCGCGAGGTGGGCGGTGTCGAGGGCGCGGCTGCGTGGGCTGGAGACGACCAGAGGATGCTCCAGCCGAAGAGAGGCCAGTAATTCCGGTATACGGAGCGCCTGGTCGCGGCCCGCGGCGGTGAGGGGGATGTCGGTGCGGCCGGTGTGGCGGCCGGAGGCGGACCAGGCCGTCTCCCCGTGCCGGACGAGCACGACGCGGTGGGACTCGTTCACCCGGACATCATCGCACCCGCCCGACGTGCGGCCGCGGCGACGGGGCGTCGACGGGCCGGGCCCGCGAACGCCGCGCCGCGTTCTGAGGACTCCGGCACGCCGAATCCGGGGCGGGTGTGGCCTGCGCGACATCTATCCGCAAGGATGGCGGGCGTGGCACGAGTTCTGGCAGTGGCAAATCAGAAGGGCGGGGTCGCCAAGACGACCACCGTCGCCTCGCTGGGCGCCGCCCTGGTGGCGCGCGGGCGGTCGGTGCTGATAGTGGATCTGGATCCGCAGGCGTGTCTCACGTTCTCGCTGGGACACGACCCGGACCGCCTTGAGGCCTCGGTGCACGACGTCCTGATCGGCGAGGCGGAGGTCGAGGACGTGCTGGTGGACACGGCGGACGGAATGTCGCTGCTGCCGGCCACCATCGACCTCGCGGGCGCGGAGGCGCTCCTGCTGATGCGTCCCGGGCGGGAACACGCGCTGCGCCGCTCGCTCGTCGCGGTGGCGGAGCGTTTCGACGTCATCCTCATCGACTGCCCGCCGTCGCTGGGGGTGCTCACCCTCAACGGCCTGACCGCGGCGGATGCGGTGATAGTCCCCCTGCAGTGCGAGACTCTCGCGCACCGTGGCGTGGGACAGCTGCTGCGGACCGTCGAGGAGGTGCAGTCCATCACCAACCCGTCGCTGCGCCTGCTGGGGGTGCTGCCCACCCTGTTCGACGCGCGCACCACCCACAGCCGGGACGTGCTGGCCGACGTGTCCGACCGCTACGGCATGCCGGTGCTGGCGCCGCCGATCCCCCGCACGATCCGGTTCGCGGAGGCCTCCGCATCGGGCGCGACGGTGCTGGCCGGCCGCAAGAACAAGGGCGCGGTGGCCTACCGCGAGCTGGCGGACAACCTGCTGGGGCACTGGGACGACGGCACCGAGCTGGCGACGCTGTCCACCTCGGAGATCTATTCCTGAACAGGCATCCGCTCCCGAGCAGGGGGTTCGGCGGGCGTCGGGATCATTCCTGCACGCCCGCGTCGTCGGGGGCCAAAGCGACGAGTTCCGTGCCGCGCTGCTCGAGCACGATGTTGCCCGCCGTGCCGGGGACCACGGGCCCGTGGGCTCCGGCGGAACCGTCCGCGGAGCGGTCGACGGGGATCGTGCGGCGCACCGCGCCGTCGACGGGCCCGGCCACCGCCAGGCCGTCGGGCGTGGGCACCAGCAGTGCGGGACCCATCAGTGTCGCCGGACCCAGCGTGTCGTCCATGGTCCAGCGCACGCGCAGGGTCCGGGCGTCCAAGGCCACCGTCCGCCCTCCGGTCCACATCGTGATCAGCGGACCCGCACGCTGTCCCACCACGATCCGGCCGGCCGACACCGGCGGGATGGCGGTGATGCTCTCGCGGGCGGCGCTGGGATCGTAGACGAGCAGGGAGGAGCCGCGCCCGCCCGGGACCGCGGGGGAATCCGGGGCGACGACGGCGGTGTGCTCGCCGGAGACCGCAACCACCTGCGCTTTCTGGAGGGGGTCTCCGTCGATGCCGAGCACCTGCGAGCCGAGGACGTCGGGCTTGGCCGGATCCTCCGGGGTGCTGGTCAGGACGGTGAGCCGCACGCCCGGATCGCCGGGGCAGCGCTCGATCACCGCGATCCGCGTGCCGGAGGCCGCCGCGGAGCCGATGGTGCAGCCTGAGCGCGGCTGGGCGTCCGGGATCACCGGCGCATCGACACGCCCGTACTCCACCGTGCGCACCAGATCGGACCGCCACGACTCGACTCTGGTGGACCCGACCGCGGTGACCTGGTCTTCGTCGGTGAGCAGCCCCATCGTGTCGTCGAAGTTGCTGCTGCGCTGCGGTCCGCGGCGGCCGGAATCGACATCGATGCCGGTGACCTCGCTGCAGCCGTTGCCGGTCCGGTAGACGGCGACGGCGAGTTCCGTCGTCGTCGCGGCGGCGCACAACGGCACGTCCCGGTCATACGACCATCGCACCCCGCCGGTGCGGAAATCGTGCCCCTGCACGGCCGTGCCGTCGGCGGTGACGACCGTTCCGCCGACCGCCAGCGGGCGGTCGGCGGTGGCATCGGGAGCCCGCCAGACTTCACTGACGGCGTCCGGGGGGCCGGTGACGGCGACCGGCACCGGGGCCTCCGAGTCCGCAGGGTCCGATTCCGTGGCACGCGCGGGGCTGAACCACCAGACGGTCAGCGCTGCGGCGAGGACCGCGGCGCTCACCAGCGCCACGGCCGCGAGGTCGCCGCGCGTACGGCGCTCGGGGCGGGGCACGCCGCGGCGTCAGTCGGCCGACGCGGAGCCCGGACCGGCCCCCGTGCCGGCGCCGCCACCGGAGCCGCGGCGACGGCGACGGCGGCGGCGTGAGGACTGCCCCGCCGAGGACGGGCCGGTGCCGGCCTTAGCCTCGGCCGGGTCCGCGGAGCCGTGGGCCGTGTTGTCGCCGGCCGGCCGGGAGCCCTTGACGGCGTTGTCCCCGCCCTTACGGGAGCCGCGGGTGCGGCGGCGCGAGGAACGGTTGCGCTGCGCCGCGGCCGCACCGTCGGCGCGGCGACGGGTCGAGCTGCCGCCGGAGCCGTTGCCGGTGCCCGAGCCGTTGCGGGAACCGCCGCGGGACCCGGGCGAGCCGCCGGCGGTCCGCGTGGCGGGCCCCACCTTCCCGGTGATGTCGGTGGGGATGTCGAGGTCGACGAACAGGTGCTCCGAGCTCGAGTACGTCTCCACGGGGTCGGCGATCCCCAACCCGAGCGCCTTGTCGATGAGCTGCCAGCGGGGCACGTCGTCCCAGTCGACCAGGGTCACGGCGATGCCGGTGCGGCCCGCCCGGCCGGTGCGGCCGATGCGGTGCACATAGGTCTTCTCGTCATCCGGGCACTGGTAGTTGATGACGTGGGTGACGTCGTCGATATCGATGCCGCGGGCCGCCACGTCGGTGGCCACCAGCACGTCCACGTCGCCGGTGCGGAAGCCCTTGAGCGATTTCTCGCGGGCCACCTGGCCGAGGTCGCCGTGCACCGCGCCCACCTTGAAGCCGCGCTCGGCAAGCTCGTCCGCCACCTTCTGGGCGGTCCGCTTGGTGCGCGTGAAGATCATGGTGGCGCCGCGGCCGCGCGCCTGCAGGATGCGCGAAAGCATCTCCACCTTGTCCAGCGCATGCGCGCGGAAGACGTGCTGCACGGTGCGCTCGTGCACGGCGGACGAGTCCGGCTCCTCGGCGCGGATGTGCGTGGGCTTGGTGAGGAACGTGCGGGCCAGGGTGATGATCGGCCCCGGCATGGTGGCGGAGAACAGCATCGTCTGCCGCTGGTCCGGCACCATCCCCAGGATGCGCTCGATGTCCGGCAGGAAGCCCAGGTCCAGCATCTCGTCGGCCTCGTCGAGCACCAGGACCGAGACCTTGCCCAGGATCAGGTGGCCCTGGTTGGCCAGGTCCAGCAGGCGGCCGGGGGTGCCGACGACGACGTCGACCCCGGACTGGAGGGCGGCGATCTGGTCCTCGTAGGGGCGGCCGCCGTAGATCGAGGTCACCCGGGCGTCCAGGTGCGCGGAGGCCTCCTTCAGGTCCTTGGTGACCTGGACGCACAACTCGCGCGTCGGGACGATCACCAGGGCGCGGGGCGTGCCGTCCAAGGGCCGGGCGGCGTCCGGCGAGGTGATGCGGTGCAGCAGCGGCACGCCGAAGCCGAAGGTCTTGCCCATGCCCGTGCGGGCCTGGCCGATGAGGTCGTCGCCCGCCAACGCCAACGGCAGGGTCAGCTCCTGGATGGCGAAGGTGCGCTCGATGCCGACGTCGGCGAGAGCGCGGACGATCTCATCGCGCACACCGAGCTCGGCGAACGTGGGGGCGGGGGATTCAGGGGTGTGGTTGAGCGACACCGGGCTGACGTCCGGGCTGGGCGTCACGCTGGTGTCGGTGGTCTGCTTGCTCAGGGTCATGCCTTCCGTGCGGTCGTCGCGCGCACGCAGACGGTGGGCTGCTGGGCCGCGGCACCTCCCACCAGCGGTGGGGTCCTGCGGCCTCCGCGCCCCCGGCGCCGTCCGTGACGGCGGCACCGGCGGGGCACCGGTTCCCAATGCGGGGCAGTCGCCGTCGAACTGGTGACAGGCCTGCCGATCGGTGCGCGCACATTGCCGGCTCGGGCGTCTGCGATGGGCGTCTGCGGTCCGAGGTCGTCGCCCCCGGCGGGGCGGCCTCTGTCGCAGGCCCGTCGGGATCCGCCATCGGAGACCCGAGCCGCGCCGACGTTCGCGCCGGCGCGGGGCCCATCCTACCGGTCCGCGGCCTGATGCGGCGTGCTGGCCCGCGCCCCGACTATCGTGCAGAGCATGACGAACCCCGACACCGGCACCGCGCACACCCCGGCCGAGGACCGCACGGACCCGGTCCGCACGGACAGGCCGCACGCCGCCCGGGGCGGCGCCCGCAGCCCGGTGAACGCGGAGCATCCGGGGATCGACGAGCTGTACGGGTTGCTGGCCTACGGGCAGATTTCGGCGTTCTACCGACTGACCTCGGACGCGGCCGCGATGGCGCCCACCGTGCGCGGCAAGGTGTCGATGGCCCGCCTGGCGGCGACTGACCATGAGCATTTCGAGCTGCTCAGCGGGGCACTGGCGGACCGCGGACGCGACGTGTTCGACGCGATGGCGCCGTACGTGCAGACCATCGAGCAATTCCACGCCTCCACCACCCCCAGCTCGTGGCTGGAGTCGCTGGTCAAGGCCTACATCGGCGACGGGCTGGCGGCGGACTTCCACCGGGAGATCGTCGCGGCGCTGCCGGAGGAGATCCGCAGCGTGGTCTCCGAGACCCTGGAGGAGACGGCCCGCTCCGAGTTCGTCGTGGCGGAGGTGCGGGCGGCGATCGAGAAGACACCGCAGGTGCGTTCGCGGCTGGCGCTGTGGGCGCGTCGCCTGCTGGGCGAGGCCGTCACGCAAGCGCAGTACGTGGCGCTGCAGCGCGAGGCGCTCGCGGAACTCGTGGTCGCAGCGGCCGGGGACATCAACCATCTGGCCGAGCTGTTCGACAGGATCCAGGACGAGCACGCGAAGCGGATGGAATCGCTGGGCCTCGGATAGTGTTCTGGGTGCGGAGGCCCGCAGGGGCGCGTGATGCCGCAGGCGCGTGATGCGGGGCCCTGGAGTGTGCACATCGAGACTGGGAGGAAGACCGTGGAGGTCAAGATCGGAGTGTCCGACAACCCGCGTGAGCTGGTCATCACCAGTGAGCAGGCGCCGGAGGAGGTGGAGAAGCTCGTCTCCGCGGCGCTCTCCGAGGACGGCGGTGTGCTGAGCCTGGAAGACGAGAAGGGGCGCCGGTTCGTCGTGCCCGCGGCCAGGATCGCGTACGTCGAGATCGGCACCAAGGACGCGCGGCCCGTCGGTTTCCTCAAGTAGCCGTCAAGCGTGCCGCGTGAGCGCAGGTTCCTGACACCGCCGACGGCACAGCCGGAATAGCAGCGGCCCCGCCGGGCAGGCGGGGCCGCTGCAATTCTTCGGCAGGTCCTGCGGAACGTGGGGATACGTCACCCGGAATGCGCGGGCACGGCGGTGCCGGTGGGCGGCTCAGCCCTCTCGGCGCCCTTGCATCGGCACGTGCGCCAGCCCGCCCCACGCGAGCGAGGCGGTGGTGTCCACCGCGTCCTCCTTGCTGATCGGCCGGTCCGCCTCCAGCCAGTAGCGTGCGCTCACCTGGCTGGCGCCGACCAGCCCCACGGCGAGCATCCGGGCGCGGTACGGGTCCAGGCCGGAGTCCTGGCTGACGGTGTCGAAGACGGCGTCCACGCACGCGTCGACGCCCTTCTCCACGCGTCCCTGCACCTGCGGGTCGCCCATGAGGTCGGATTCGAACACGAGCCGGTAGCCCTGGGTGTCGTTGTCGACGAATTCGAAGAACGCCTGCACGGCGGCATGCACGCGCCGGCGGTTGTCGGTGGTGGAACGCAGTGCCTGACGCACGCCCTGCACCATCAGGTCGATGTGGCGCGTCAGCACCGCCATGTAGAGGTCGAGTTTGCTGGGGAAGTGCTGGTAGAGCACCGGCTTGCTCACGCCCGCCGTCTCCGCGATCTCGTCCATGCCCGCCGAGTGGTACCCGCGGACGACGAACACCGTGCTGGCCGACTCCATCAGCTGCAGGCGCCGCTCGTTGCGGGGCATGCGGGCGGCCTTCTTGGCGACCTGGGGGACCGTGTCCACGGTGTCCTCGGTCGCGTCGCGGGCGGTTTCGGTCATCGCTCTCCAGGTTCTCCGGTGGTCTGCAGTCCGCCGACGGGTTACGGCGTGACCGACACCTCAGCCTACTCGGTCGGCGAACACGCCCGACGGGTCCCTTTGACGGTGTAGCGCGTGTCCAGGTGAGGGAGTATGAGATTGTTATGCCGTGACATATCGGGACGATGACGCGCACCGGTCCCGCCGGTCGGCGGGATACGGCGACGGACGCATCGCCGGGGCCGTGCGCGACCACGGTCCCGAGCCGAAGTACTCCGACACCCAGCGGATGCGCGATACCGCGGACGATCAGGACGGGTTCACCTTCCCGTCGTGGAATCAGCCGCTCCGCGCACGGTGGGACCCCACATTCGGGCCGCAGCGTCCGCGCAGGCGCCGCAGTGAACGTGAGGGGATCCGCCGTCAGACCCGCCTCGGCAGGTTCGCCTCGCAGTACGGCTGGCGTGCGTACGCGGTGCCCGTGCTCGTGGCGGTGACGATCTTCGTGATCATCGAGGCCTTCCGCGGCGGCGGCGCCTCGGGTGCGGAGACGCCGAGCCTGGGCACCCGCGTCTCCGACATCAACGGCATCGTCGGCGCTCCCACGGCAGACGGCCGCTTCGACCCGTCGGTGCCGTCCGCGGCGTTGCCCGACGGCGGCCCGTTCACCGAGCAGGGGGCCGGCACCTTCCACATCGTGCCCGGCACGACGGGGCAGGTGGGCGAAGGCACCGAACACGTCTACACGTACACGGTGGACGTCGAGGACGGTGTCGACACCACCGGTTACGGCGGCGACGAGGCGTTCGCCCGGATGGTCGAGAGCACGCTGGCCAATCCCAAGAGCTGGATCAACGACTCCACGGTGGCGTTCCGGCGGGTCGACAGCCCGGACGCGGACTTCCACGTGGCGCTCACCTCGCAGATGACGGTGCGGCAGAGCTGCGGCTACGACATCCCCGTCGAGACGTCGTGCTTCAACGCCGACCTCAAGCGTGTCGTGCTCGACGAGCCGCGCTGGGTCCGCGGAGCGGTGGCGTTCCAGGGCGACATCGGCTCCTACCGGCAGTACATGATCAACCATGAGGTGGGCCACGCGATCGGCTACGCCCAGCATCAGCCCTGCGAGAAGGACGGCGGGCTGGCGCCGATCATGATGCAGCAGACCTTCGGCACCGCGAACAACGACATCGCCAAACTCGACCCGGACGGCGTGGTGCCGGAGGACGGGCTCGAGTGCCACCCCAACCCGTGGCCGTTCCCACGGTCATGACCGTCATTGGCGCCGCCGGAAACGCGGACGTGGAACGCACGCCGCGGGCGCGGCATGCTGGCGGTATGGAACCGACAGACCGCGACCCGCTTCCGCCTCTGGTGGAGCCGGGCCCCGCACTGAGCGCGCGGGACCGTGCGCGATTCCATCGCCACACGATCCTGCCGCAGCTCGGCGAGGACGGGCAGCGACGTCTGCGCAATGCGCGGGTACTGGTCATCGGTGCCGGCGGGCTGGGCGCGCCCACCCTGATGTACTTGACGGCCGCGGGCGTGGGCACCGTCGGGATCGTCGACTTCGACGTGGTCGAGGAGTCCAACCTGCACCGCCAGGTGATCCACGGGGAACAGGACGTGGGCCGGCGCAAGATCGACAGCGCCGGGGACTCGATGCGCGCCATCGACTCGCAGGTGCGGGTGCGGCTGCATCCGGAGCCGCTGGACGTGTCCAACGCGGTCCAGTTGTTCGGCGAATACGACCTGATCCTCGACGGCACCGACAACTTCGCCACCCGCTATCTGGTCAACGACGCCGCGGCGTTGGCGCGCAGGCCCTACGTGTGGGGTTCGATCTTCCGTTTCGCCGGGCAGGTTTCGGTGTTCTGGGAGGACGCGCCGGACGGTCGGGGCGTGAACTACCGCGACCTGTACCCGGAGCCGCCGGCACCGGGAACCGTGCCCTCCTGCGCGGAGGGGGGTGTGCTGGGCGTGCTCTGCGCCGCGGTGGGCTCGATCATGGCCACCGAGGCGGTCAAGCTCATCACCGGGATGGGCAGGCCGCTGCTGGGGCGGCTGCTCACCTACGATGCGCTGGAGATGACCCACCGCACCATCGGGATCCGCAAGGATCCGGCGGCTCCGCCCATCACCGGGCTCGTCGATTACGCGGCGCTGTGCGGCACGCCGGCCGGCCCGGACGTCCCGGAGGAGTCGGTGGACCGGCTCGCCGAGTTCCTCGCGGCGGGGGAGAGCACGCCCGGCTTCGAGCTGGTGGATGTGCGCGAGCCCGGGGAATGGGAGATCGCGCACATCCCCGGGGCGCGGCTCGTGCCGTTGGGCGAGTTCGGGGGCGCCCACGGCGACCCGCTGGCGGACCTGCCGCCCGATCGCCCGGTGATCGTCTACTGCAAAGCGGGCGGCCGTTCGGCGCAGGCGGCGGCGCTGCTGCTCGACGCCGGGCACACTGACGTGCGCAGCCTCACCGGGGGCATCGACAGGTGGGCGCACAGCATCGATCCGTCCATGCCGCGCTATTGACGGCGCGCCCGACACGGCCGGACTCCTTACCGCGCGCGGTGGGCGGGGACCGGCGGTAGGTTACGCACTGTGAGCGCACCAGACCTTCCTCCCGAACACGTCCGGTCCACCTTCGGCCTGCGCGGCCAGGAGCTGACGCCGCTCGGCGACGGGACCGGCGCCTGGCGGGTCGGAGAGGTGGTGCTCTCGCCGGTGGCCGATCACGCGCGCGCCGCCTGGTCGGCGGGCGTGCGGGAGACGCTCGACGTCGACGGGGTCCGGTTGGCCCGGCCCGTCCGCTCGAGCGACGGGCGCTACGTGGTGGCCGGCTGGCGCGCGGATACCTTCATCACCGGTGAGCCGGAACCCCGGTACGACGAGGTGGTCTCGCTTTCGGTCCGGCTGCACTCGGCGACGGCCGCGTTGCCCCGCCCGCGGTTCCTGGCGCAGCCGCCCGTCCCGCCGTACTCGGATGCGGACATCTTCGCGCTCGCCGACCGGGCGGCGTGGGAGGAGACTCCGTTGTCGGGAGTGCGCGGGCTCGATGCGATCGTGGCGGCGGGCCCTGACGGCGACCGCAGCAGCGAACTGGTGCATCGGCTGGCACGCCTGCGCAAGCCGGTGACCACCCGCGACCAGGTCGTGCACGGAGACCTGTTCAGCACCGTCCTGTTCGCCGGTGCGGCGGCCCCCGGGATCCGTGACATCGTCCCCTACTGGAGGCCGGCGCCGTGGGCGGCCGCGGTCGTGGTGGTGGACGCGATCTCCTGGGGCGGCGCGGACGACGGGCTCATCGAGCGGTGGGGTGTGCTGCCCGAGTGGCCGCAGATGCTCCTGCGCGCGATGATCTTTCGGCTGGCCGTGCACGCGCTGCACGACCGCGCGACGTCCGGCGTGCTGCCCGGGCTGGAGCGCACTGCGGACATGGTGCGGCTGCTGGTGTGACGGCGACGGGGCAGCATCGTCCCGTGAGCGGTCTGCGGGGGTCGGCTCCGCGCGCGGTACTACTGCGCGCGGGGCAGCGCGAAGCCCTCGGCCACCACCGCCGCCAGCTCCAGCAGCGACTGGCGCGTCCCCTTGGCGAGCAGTTCCAAGTCCACCTCCGCACCCTCGGCGAGGTGCGAGTCGAACGGGATGGTGTGCACGGCCCGGCAGCGGTGGGCGAACAACTGCCGTAGCCGGGGCATCTTCACCGCGCTCGCGCCGCGTCCCGCTGAGTTGATCACCACCACCGCGCTCTCGACCAGATCCCGCCGCCCGTGATGCCCGAGCCAGTCCAGCGTGGCCAACGCGCTGCGCGCCCCGTCGATGGCGGGAGAGGTGACCAGCACCAGCGCGTCGGCGGTGTCGAGCACGCCGGCCATGGCCGAGTGCATCAGCCCGGTGCCGCAATCGGTGAGGATCAAGTTGTAATAGGACTGGAGGATCCGCAGCACGGCCCGGTAGTCCTCGCCGCTGAAGGCCTCCGACACCGCCGGGTCTTTCTCCGAGGCGATGACCTCCAGGCGGCTCTGCGCCTGGGAGGTGTGGGCGCGGACGTCGGAGTAGCTGCGGATGCGGGGATCCTCCAGCAGCCCGCGCGCCGTGGACGTGGTCTGCGAGCGCACCCGCTGACCCAGCGTGCCGAGGTCCGGGTTGGCGTCGACGGCGATCACCCGGTCACCGCGCACCGACGCGAATGTGGAGCCCAGGCCGATGGTGGTGGTCGTCTTGCCCACGCCGCCCTTGAGTGACAGGACCGCGATCCGGTAGTCGCCGCGGATCGGCTGGTCGATGCGGGCGATCAACTCCCGGTGCGCCTCCTCGGCACGGGACTCGCCGGGATTGATCAGCCTGCCCGACGCCACATGCACTGCTCGCCGCCACCCCGTGGCCGGTGGGCGCTTGGCGCGGTGGAGAAGGTCCCGGTCGGACACCTCGTAGCGCGGAATCGCGGAGACGGCGGGTACCGGTGCGGCCGGGGCCGACGGTGTGGACGGGGCCGACGGTGTGGACGGGGCCGACGGTGTGGACGGGGCCGACGCGGGACGGGACACGGGCGCGGCGGGTGCGTGCGACGGTCCGACGTCACCGGGGCGGGCCGCGGCCTGCCGAACTGCCGGGGACGGTGCGGCCGGATCGCCGGGCGGTGCGGGTCCGTCGCCGGTCACTGCGGCGGACGCGGCGCCGCCGGCGAGCCAGGGCGGCCCTGCGGGCGCAGCGCCGGTGTGACGGTCGCCGCCGTCGGCAGAGCCGGAACCGGCATGCGCTGGTGCGGTGTTCGACACGGAATCCCCCTGTGAATGTCCTCGGCCGCCGCCTGCGCGGCGACCTCCCCCGGAAAACCGCGCTAACGGTAGCACCCCGCTACGCCACGCGGGGCCCGCTGTCCGTGCCGGCGGCGCCTACGACGGGAGGGTGTCGCGCGCGAGCAACTCCGCGAGGAACCCGTGCGCCGCGTCCGCCGCACCGACGGCATCGCGGTCTTCGACGGCGTCCACCAGCGCGCGGTGCTCCTCCAGGTACACCGCGCCCGAGTCGGAGATCTCGGTGCGCATCTCCTCGGTCATCGTGGGTACGACGCCCTCGTAGACCTGCAGGTAGGTCGCGTTGTGCGCGGCGACGACCACCGCCCGGTGCAGGGCTGCGTCGGCGCGTGCGGTCGCCGCGGTATCGCCGTCCCGGTGATGCTGCTCGATGTCGTCGAGCAATCGGCGCATCACGGCGATGTCCTCGTCGTCACGGCGCTCGGCCGCCAGCATCGCGGCGGTGACTTCGAGGGCCTGACGCAGCTCCAGTATCTCGCGGCGCCGCGTCCGGTCGATCTCGCGACGCAGGGCCGCGGTCACCGCGGAGTCCGCCAGCACGTAGGTACCCGAGCCCTGACGCCGCTCCAGCAGACCTGTGTGGACCAGCGACTGGACGGCCTCGCGCACCGTGTTGCGGCCGGCTCCGGTGAGTTCCCCCAGCTCGGGTTCGGTAGGGATGCGTGCACCGACGGGCCAGCGCCCTGAGGCGATCTGCTGCCGCAGCAGTTCGGTGACCTGTTCGATCAGACCGTGCCTCTTGATCGTCTGCACCGGTGTCCTCCTGGTCCTGACGGGGGTGCCTGCCGGCCGTGACCCCACCGCTGCGCTGAGCCCGGGGCCGGCCTTCCGCATCATCCGGGCTCGGTGTTCCTCGTCACCGGGCGCAGCATCGAGATTGTCACTATACGTCCTATCATCCTACGATTTGTCGGGTCCGCGGACGGCGGCGACGATGAAGCGGGGACGACAATGGCGGCAGGTGTGGACGACATCGACGACGACGGCACAACGACCGGCACGGGACCCGGGGCCGGCGGGCTGCGCGGGGTGTTCGCGGGACGGCTGGTCGCGTTCCTCGCATTGGTGCTCTCCGCTCTGGTGCTGCGCACCGCCGTCACGTCCATCACCCCGCTTCTGGACCGCATCGGCGACGACGTCGGCTTCGGATCGACCGTCGCGGGTGTGTTCGGCATGGTGCCCACCGCCATGTTCGCCCTGTTCGGTCTGGTCACCCCCGTGCTCACCGGGCGCTGGGGGCTCGAGCGCGTCGCGGTCCTCGCGATGGTGCTCTCCGGCACCGGTCTGCTCGTCCGTGCGCTGGTCGGAGACACGGCATTGCTCCTGCTGTTCTCCGGCGTGGCGCTCGCGGGTATGGGTGTCGGCAACGTCGTGATCCCGCCGTTGGTCAAGCGGTACTTCTCGGACCGCGTCGCGGTCATGAGCGCCGTCTACATCACCTGCGTGCAGATCGGCACCGCGGTGCCGCCGCTGCTGGCAGTCCCGGTGGCCGACGCCTACGGCTGGCGGTGGTCACTGGGCATGTGGGCGCTGGTCCCCCTGGCCGCGCTGCTGCCCACGCTGTCCCTGCTGCGGTCCGCCCGGAGCGCAACCCCGGCTCCGGCGGGCGACGCTGG
>CAYVJJ010000024.1:0-10334 GCA_964451655.1 uncultured Mycobacteriaceae bacterium
GGAGACGGCCTGCAGCGACAACTGCGCCGTCGCCAGGCCCGCGTCGAACATCGCGTAGGGCAGGTCGCCCTTGTCGTTCGCCGTCTGCACGGCGCCCAGCAGCAGTGCACCGGCCGCGGAGGCCCAGCGTTTGTTGCCGTCGCTGAGGAGCGCGGACAGGGCGGTGTGGGTCGTGTCGCCGCGCAGACCCGCGACGAACCGCACGGGGAAGGTCCCTCCCCACGAGGCGGCCACCCGTGCCGATTCGACGGTGGAGAGCAGTTCGTCGACGGTCACGACCGCCTGCGGATCGAGGTTGCGGGCGCTCCAGCGTTGCGCGATCACGGGGTGGACATCGACGCCGGATGCGGCCGACCGGTCGGCATGCGGGTTCCGGGGCGCGGCCGCACCGCCGGTGGGGACGGCGCCGCGGGTGCGGATGGTGCTGTCGGACTGCGCGGTGGGGGACACGGCCGCATGGTAACCACGCACGTGCGTGGCACACCTGCCGCAGTGGCATATCACTCATCCGCCGCGGGCGTGATCCTGTGCACGGCCCGCGACGCCAGCCTGAACCCGGCCTCGGCGGTCGGTATCCTGGATGTTTGATTCCGACCGATAGAAACGTTGACCGACCTAACGAGAGTTCGCAGAACACTGTCTGGAGGGACCCGAGCGTGGCAATCGTCGTACAGAAATACGGCGGATCGTCGGTGGAGAGCGCCGACCGCATCCGGCGCGTGGCCGAGCGGATCGTCGAGACGAAGAAACAGGGCAACCACGTGGCCGTCGTCGTCTCCGCCATGGGGGACAGCACTGACGAACTCGTCGACCTGGCAGAGCAGGTGAACCCGGTGCCTCCGGCTCGGGAGATGGACATGCTGCTCACCTCGGGGGAGCGGATCTCCAATGCGCTCGTCGCGATGGCGATCAGCTCGCTGGGCGCCGAGGCCCGCTCGTTCACCGGCTCGCAGGCCGGCGTGGTCACCACCGCCGCGCACGGCAAGGCGAAGATCATCGACGTCACGCCCGGCCGCGTGCAGCAGGCGCTCGACGAGGGGTCGATCGCCATGGTCGCGGGCTTCCAGGGCGTCAGCCAGGACACCAAGGACGTGACGACGCTGGGCCGCGGCGGGTCCGACACGACGGCCGTCGCGCTGGCCTCGGCGCTGAACGCGGACGTGTGCGAGATCTACTCCGACGTCGACGGCGTCTACACCGCAGACCCGCGGATCGTGCCGGACGCCAAAAAGCTCGACAACATCTCCTTCGAGGAGATGCTGGAGATGGCGGCCTGCGGCAGCAAGGTGCTCATGCTGCGCTGCGTCGAGTATGCGCGCGGCTCGAACCTGCCCATCCACGTCCGCTCGTCATACACCGACAAGCCGGGCACAATGGTGTCCGGATCGATGGAGGATATCCCCGTGGAAGAAGCCGTCCTTACCGGCGTAGCGCACGACCGCGACGAGTCGCAGATCACCGTCATCGGGCTTCCCGACTCCCCCGGATACGCGGCCAGCCTGTTCCGGGTCGTCGCCGAGGCCGACATCAACATCGACATGGTGTTGCAGAACGTCTCCGAGGTGGAGTCGGGCAAGACCGACATCACCTTCACCCTGCCCACCGCGGACACGGCCAAGTGCGTGGAGGCGCTGACGGCGGCGCAGGACCGGATCGGGTTCAAGCAGGTGATCTTCGACGAGCACATCGGCAAGGTGTCGCTGGTGGGCGCCGGCATGAAGAGCCATCCCGGCGTGACGGCCACGTTCTTCGAGGCGCTCGCCGAGGCCGGCATCAACATCGACCTGATCTCCACCTCGGAGATCCGGATCTCGGTACTGGTCAAGGACACCGACGTGGACGAGGCGGTCCGCGTGGTGCACAAGGCCTTCGACCTGGGCGGGGATGAGCCCGCCAATGTCTACGCCGGAACGGGGCGCTGATTTCGATGACCACACTCGCAGTAGTAGGAGCCACCGGGCAGGTGGGCGTGGTGATGCGCCGCCTGCTCGAGGAGCGCGAATTCCCGGCCGACAAAGTCCGGTTCTTCGCGTCCGCGCGTTCGGCGGGCACGACGCTGCCGTTCCGCGGCGAGGACATCGTCGTCGAGGACACGGCGGCCGCGTCCGACGAGGACCTGCGGGGCATCGACATCGCGCTGTTCTCGGCCGGCGGCACGCTGTCGAAGGAGCAGGCTCCGCGGTTCGCGGCGGCCGGCGCCGTGGTCGTCGACAACTCGTCCGCCTGGCGCAAGGATCCCGAGGTGCCGCTGGTGGTCAGCGAGGTCAACCCCGGGGACCTGGCCGAGCGCCCCAAGGGGATCATCGCCAACCCCAACTGCACCACCATGGCGGCGATGCCGGTGCTGGGCCCGCTGCATGAGGCGGCCGGCCTCACGCGGCTCATCGTGTCGACCTACCAGGCCGTCTCCGGCAGCGGGCTGGCCGGGGTGCGTGAACTCGCCTCGCAGACCCGCGCCGTCATCGACGACGCGGAGAAGCTGGTGCACGACGGCGGCGCGGCCGACTTCCCCGAGCCGGAGACCTATGCGGCGCCGATCGCATTCGACGTGGTGGCGCTCGCGGGCGGGCTGGTCGACGACGGCTCCGGCGAGACCGACGAGGACCAGAAGCTGCGCAACGAGTCGCGCCGCATCCTGGGCATCCCCGGGCTGCCGGTCTCCGGCACATGCGTGCGCGTCCCGGTGTTCACGGGGCACTCGCTGGCGATCAACGCCGAGTTCGAGCGCCCGCTGAGCGTCGAGGAGGCGCAGAAGCTGCTGGCCGACGCGCCCGGCGTGGAGCTGGCGGACGTGCCGACGCCGCTGGCGGCGGCGGGGCAGGACAACTCGCTCGTCGGGCGCATCCGCACCGACGAGGGGGTGCCGGACGGCCGGGGTCTGGCGCTGTTCGTGTCCGGGGACAACCTGCGCAAGGGCGCGGCGCTCAACACCATCCAGATCGCGGAGCTGCTGGTCAAGGAGTAGTCACCGCGCGCGATCCGGCCGCTGCGTGCGATCAAGCACTTTTCGTCGCCTCGGGGAGGAGAATCGGCGGAAAGTGCTTGGTCGACGGTGCGCGGGGGTGGTGTCATGACGGGCGAACGGGCGGACCTGGTCTGCGAGGGCGGCGGGGTGCGGGGCATCGGCCTGGTCGGTGCGGTCGACGTGCTCGCCCGGGCCGGGTACTCGTTCCCGCGGGTGGCGGGGTCGAGTGCGGGCGCGATCGTGGCGTCGTTCGTCGCCGCACTCCAGAGGGCCGGTGAACCGCTGAACCGGCTGCACGAGATCGTCGAGTCGATCGACTACACCACGTTCCAGGACCGCAGCCTGATCGGCAGGATCCCGCTGATCGGCTCGATGCTGTCCCTGTTCACTTCCGACGGCATCTACGAGGGCGAGCACCTGGAATCCTTCGTGGCGGGAGTGCTCGGGGACCTGGGGGTGCGGACCTTCGGGGACCTGCGTACGGACGATGCGGGCGCCGGGCCCGGGGGAGCGGTCGACCGGAAGTACGCCTGGTCGCTGGTCATCACCGCCAGCGACCTGTCGCGGCGACGCCTGGTGCGCATACCGTGGGACCTGCCCGCCTACAAGAAGGATCCGGACGAGTTCCCGGTGGCCACGGCGGTGCGGGCGTCGGCGGCCATCCCGTTCCTGTTCCAGCCGGTGCGCGTGTCCGGGGCCACGTGGGTCGACGGCGGGCTGATCGACGACTTCCCCATCGAACTGTTCGACCGCCCGGACAGCGTGGCGCCGCAATGGCCCACGTTCGGCATCCGCTTGAGCGCGCGCCCCGGGTTGGTGCCGCCGACGCGTGCGGTACGGGGTCCGCTGTCGATCGCGCTTGCGGCGCTCGGCACTCTCCTGGGCAACCAGGACGCGGCCTACGAGAACGATCCGTGCACCGTCCGGCGCACCGTCTTCGTTCCGTCGGACGCGGTGAGCCCCATCGACTTCGGGATCACCGATGCCGAAGTGGACGCGCTCTACGGCAGCGGGACCGATGCCGCCCGCGCCTTTCTCAGCGGTTGGGACTTCGACGAGTACGTGACGCAGTGCCGGCGCGGCGTCCCCGGCGGCCTGGGACCCGAGGGGGCATGACGGGAAGGGCTGTGACGGGCGGGGTCGTCAGCCGGCGAAGGCCCGGGAGACCTCCCGGGGGCCGGCGCCGGCGGCGAGCAGCACCGCCAGCAGCACCCGTGCCTGGCCTGCGCGCAGGACGGGGCTGAGCGCGGCCCCGGCCCTGTGCAGATCCGCGCCGCCGCCCCCGCCGCCGTAGTCGGCGAATACCGGACCGTTCGGCACCCGGGTCGACACCACCACGGGAATTCCCGCGCGGACCGTGCGCCGGACCGCCTCCACCACCGCAGGGTTGGTGTTGCCCGCGCCGAGCGCCTCCACGACGATGCCGCGTGCCCCGGCGGCCCGGAACGCCTCGAGCGCAGTCGCGTCCGCACCGGGGTAGAGGGCGACGGTGTCGACACGGGGGAGTGGACGATCGTCGCGGGGTGCTCCCAGTGAGCGCAGCGCGGCCAGCGAACTCTCGCGTGACCTGCGGGCCGCGCCGTGGTCCGGCCACGGCGTGAAGCCGTCGAGCCCGGCAGTCTCTGTTTTGCGGGTTCCCCACGCGGGCAGGATCTTTCCGTGGAACGCGATGGTGACACCGCCGGTGCGGGGTGGGCTCGCGGCGCGGGGGTCGGCGCCCGCGGCGCCGATTGCGAGGGCCAGATTGGCAGGGCCGTCGGGTTGGGGATGGTCGGCGCTGCGCTGTGCGCCGGTGAAGACCACGGGCACCGCATTGCACCCGGCGGACTCGAGTGTCAGGTCCGTGAGCAGCGCCGACTCCTCCATGGTGTCGGTGCCGTGCAGGACGACGATGCCGTCGGGCCCTCCGGGATCGTCCGCGGCGTCCGCGTGGTCCGCTGCCCCGCGCACCGTCCGGGCGAGCCGTGTGAGATGACGGGGGTCCATGGCGGCGCTGTCGATCGACATGATCGCCCGGGTCTCGATGCGGACCCGTGCGCCGATCTCCCGGGGGATCGTGGCGAGCAGGTCATCGGTGTCGACTCCGGGGGCGAGCGCCCCGTCCGCACGGCGCGCCGCGGAGATGGTGCCGCCGGTGGTGAGCACGAGTACCCGCGGCGGCGGAGCGGAGGAGGGGCAGGTCGGCACGCGGTCAGTCTAGGCAATGCTGTGGCGACCACCATGGAACCGTTTTCTTGACTTATTCCAGAAACGGCGGATGATGGTGGCATGGCAAGGGATCGGGAATCGGGACACGCGGAGCAGCTACGTGCCGTCGGGCTGCGGGTGACGCGGCCGCGATTGACCGTGCTCGACGAGGTCGCCCGCCACCCGCACAGCACGGCGGAGGACATCGCGGCGCTGGTCCGGCAGCGGATCGGCCGGGTGTCGACGCAGACCGTCTACGACGTGCTGCACGCGGGAGTCGCCGCGGGCCTGCTGCGGCGGATCGAGCCCGCGGACTCGCCGGCCCGGTACGAGGACCGGATGGGCGACAACCACCACCACGTGGTGTGCCGGCGTTGCGGGCGCGTCGAGGACGTCGACTGCGTCGTCGGCGCCGCACCCTGCCTCTCCCCGTCCGACGTGCAGGGTTTCGAGATAGACGAGGCCGAGGTCGTCTTCTGGGGCCTCTGCCCGGACTGCCGTGCCCCGCAAACGCACGAGGGCCGATGACAGGAACCACCGGCGCCGGGTCGGCAGGACCCGGAGTGCCGCATGACAAGGAGGTCGACATGACTGTTGGACACGAAGCGAACACGGGCAGCGGCCCCCGCGCCCCGCACACCACGACGGACGCGGGGATCCCCGTCGCGAGCGACTCGCACTCGCTGCAGGCCGGTCAGCAGGGGCCCGTGCTGCTGCACGACCACTACCTGATCGAGAAGATGGCGCACTTCAACCGCGAGCGTGTCCCCGAGCGCGTCGTGCACGCCAAGGGGGCCGGCGCGTTCGGGGAACTCGTCATCACCGGCGACGTGAGCGAATACACCAAGGCCGACTTCCTGCAGCCCGGCAAGCGCACCGAGGTGCTGTTCCGCTTCTCCACCGTCGCCGGTGAACAGGGCAGCCCCGACACCTGGCGCGACCCGCGCGGCTTCGCCATGAAGTTCTACACCGACGAGGGCAACTACGACCTGGTCGGCAACAACACCCCGGTGTTCTTCCTGCGCGACGCGATCAAGTTCTCCGACTTCATCCACTCACAGAAGCGCCTGCCCGGATCGGGGCTGCGCGACCACAACATGCAGTGGGACTTCTGGACCCACTCGCCGGAGAGCGCGCACCAGGTCACCTGGCTCATGGGCGACCGCGGCATCCCGCGCACCTACCGGCACATGGACGGGTTCGGTTCGCACACGTTCATGTGGATCAACGCGGAGGGGGAGCGGGTCTGGGTGAAATACCACTTCAAAACCGACCAGGGAATCGAGAACCTCACGCAGCAGGAAGCGGACACCCTGGCGGGCACCGACCCGGACTTCCACCGCAAGGACCTCTACCAGGCGATAGAGCGCGGCGAGTATCCCAGCTGGACGCTGAAGGTGCAGATCATGCCCTACGAAGATGCCGCCGGATACCGCGTCAACCCGTTCGACCTGACCAAGGTGTGGTCGCAGAAGGACTACCCGCTGATCGAGGTCGGCAAGGTCACGCTCAACCGGAACCCGGAGAACTTCTTCACGCAGATCGAGCAGGCGTCGTTCGAGCCGTCGAATGTGGTGCCGGGCATCGGATTCTCACCGGACAAGATGCTTCTGGGACGGGTCTTCTCCTATTCGGACGCGCACCGCTACCGCATCGGTGCCAACTATGCGGAGCTGCCCGTGAACCGGCCGAAGAACCGGGTGAACTCGTACTCGCAGGACGGCCCCATGCGCTTCGGCCACGCCTCGCCGGACCGTCCGGTGTACGCGCCGAACGGGTACGGCGGGCCGCACGCCGACCCCGCGGCCGCAGGGCCCGAGCCGGGCTGGGAGGCGGCCGGCGACTTCGGGCGTTTCGACTACGTCCGGCACGCGGAGGACGACGACTGGGGCCAGGCCGGTGACCTGGTGCGCAACGTGATGGACGATGGCGAGCGTGACCGGCTGGTGTCCAACATCGTCGGGCACCTGCTGGGCGGTGTGAGCGAGCCGGTGCTCAAGCGGGCATTCGAGTACTGGCGCAACGTGGACGCCGACCTGGGGCGCCGTGTGGAGGAAGGCGTGCGCGCCGGCCAGGGGTGAGTCGGGCCGGGCGCGTGTCCGTCCGCCCCCGCCCCGTGCCGTCCCCACCCCGTGCCGCCTGCGTCATCCGTTGCGGCGCGGCGTGATCCGCGCATTGGGAAGCGGGGGCGCGGGCAGCCGGCCGATGCCGTCCGGATCGTGGCCGGCGTAGCCCGCCACCTGGCCGAAGCGTGCGGCATGCTCCTCCCACGCGCGACGGAATTCGACGATCTCCTCGTGATTGCGGCCCAGGAAGTTCCACCACATGACGACCTCCTCCCCGAACGGCGGGCCGCCCAGCAGCAACAGTCGGGCGGGGACATCGCCGGTGTTGCGGAGGATGAGCGTGCTCTGCCCGTCGCGGGCGTAACCGAGCTGGGCGCGGTTCAGCACCGTGCCCGCGAATTGCACGGTGCCCTCGTCGACGAGCAGCCCGTGCTCGAATGCGGGATCCACCTCCAGCTCCGCGGCAGCGCCCACCCGCAGCGACAACTCGGCACCGAGCAGCGGGGTGGCCGTACGCACGGGCGACCGCGACCCGAGGAGCGAGCCGAGGAACACCCGTGCCGTGGCCCCGGCGCCGTGCACCGGCTCGGGGGCATAGTGGTCGAAATCGCGGGGGCCGTCCCGGTGCGACTCCGGCAGCGCGACCCACAGCTGGACCCCGTGCAGGACGGTGGTCTCCCCGGTGGACACCTCGGAGTGGCAGATACCGCGCCCGGCCGACATCAGGTTCAGCTCGCCCGGGCGCACCCTCGCGTGGACCCCCAGGCTGTCGCGGTGTTCGATCTCCCCGGCGAACAGCCAGCTCACCGTCTGCAGCCCGGTGTGCGGGTGCGGGGGCACGTCCATGCCGCCGGAGACGGACACGTCGTCCGGTCCGTAGTGGTCGACGAAACACCACGCGCCGATCAGCGACCGCTTGCGCTGAGGCAGGGTGCGGCGGACCGTCATCGCCCGCGGCCCGCCCAGGGGCACCTCGCGCGCCGTGATCAGCTCCGCCGCTTCCCCAGGCCCGGGGCCCGTGGTGCGTGCAGGCTCCGCGTCGCCGCAGACGACCTCCGCGGGGTGCGCTTCTGCATTGCTCATGATCGCCTGCTCACCGGGGGACTGCGCATTCTCGGCCTGCCACCGCCATGGTGCCAGACCGCGTCGACCGGCGGATCGAATCCGGTCCGGGACGGGCCGGGCTGCCGTAGCGTCGGGGCAGAGGCACCGAACGGTGCAGAGGCATGGAGGCAGAGGCATGGAGGACGACCCCATGCACGCCGGCTCCTGAGGAGGGTGATCACGATGGGTTCAGCAGATCATGTCTACCGGGTGACCGAGGTCGTCGGCTCCTCGTCGGACGGGGTCGACGCCGCCATCCGCAATGCAGTCTCCAAGGCCGCGGAGACCATCCGCAACATCGGGTGGTTCGAGGTGGTGGAGACGCGCGGATACGTCGAGGACGACGCGGTGGCGTATGTCCAGGTGACGATCAAGATCGGCTTCCGTGTGGACTGACTGCGGGTGTGACCTGAATGCGGGTGTGACCTGACGGCGGGCGCGGGTACGGGGTGACGCCGGCGCGGGTTATGCTCGGAAGCGGCGATGGATCTCCGCCGAGGCGGGCAGTGTGCAACGTGCACGGCCCCGCCTGAACCGCCCCGTCCGGGGGCTGATGGCTCCTTCCCTGCGAGGAAAGGAGACCTGTGCCCGCACCCCGGTCCGCACCGCCGCACCGCCGGCCCGCGCTTGTCCTGCTCGTCGCCGCCGGCGGAGTCGCCGGAACTTTCGCACGTCACGGTCTGGGACTGCTGTATCCCGACGGCCCGCGCGAGTGGCCGGTGACAACGTTCGCAGTCAACATCGCGGGCGCATTCCTGCTGGGCCTGCTGATGGAGGCCCTCACCCGGTACGCCTCCGGCAGCCGCGGTCGGCGATGGCCGACGCTGGTGCGGTTGGGCGCCGGCACCGGGGCGCTGGGCGCGTTCACCACCTACAGCACCCTCGCGGTGGACACCGACCTGCTGGCGCACAACGGGCTCGTCGGTTCGGCGGTCACCTACGCCCTGGCGACTGTGACGGCCGGTGCCGCCGCGTGCGCGATCGGGATCGCGGTGGGCGCGCGGACGGCGACCCGCCCCCGCGTGGAGGCCCGCCCGGCTGAACGCACGGAGACGGACGAGCGCGCGGAAACGGACGAGCGGTCCCGAGCCGGCGAGGGTTCGGGGTCATGACGACCCTGTGGGTGGCGCTGGCCGGCGGAGGCGGGGCCGCGGCGCGGTTCCTGGTCGACGGCGCGATCACCTCTCGCCGGACGCCGCGGTTCCCGTGGGCGACGTGGACGGTGAACGTCTCCGGTTCCCTGCTTCTGGGTGTGCTGACCGGGCTGGTGCTGTTCCGTGGCGCACCGACGGGCCTGACGCTGATCGCCGGAGTCGGCTTCTGCGGCGGGTTCACCACCTTCAGCACCGCCTCCGTGGAGACCGTGCGCCTGCTGGAATCGCGCCGTTACGGTGCCGCGGCGCTGAACCTGGTCGGAACGCTGATGGTCACTGCGGGCGCGGCCGCGCTCGGCTTGTGGCTGGTGAGCACGGCAGGGCGGTAGGGACGGGACGACGGGAGGCGGACGATGGATACGGTGCATCGAGCAGACGCCGGTGGTGATCCCTGCATCGTGGTGGGTTTCGACGGGCTCCCCGCGGGCGTCGCCGCGTTGAGGGAGGCGGCGCGGCTCGCCCGCGCGCTGGGGGTCCGGCTCACGGTGGCGCACGTGGTCGACGCAGCGGACGCGCCGTGCGACCCGGACGGGTCGGACTGGGAGCGGCGCGTGGAGGCGGCCGTGCTCGAGGTGCGCTCCGCCGCAGAGGACACGCTGGCCGGCGATGGACTCCGGTGGCGTTTCGCGGTGCTCGGAGGCGATCCGGCCACGGCGCTGGCGCAGACGGCGGACGTCGAGGACGCTGCGATGATCGTGCTCGGCGCGCCGCGCACCGGACTGGCCTCGGCGATGGAGCGGCTGCTGGGCGAGGCGGTGGCGACCCGGCTGCTGCGGCACGGGCGCAGGCCGGTGCTGGTGGTGCCGGAGCAGGCGGACGAGCACTGACGGCGCTGGCGCGGCATCCCGTTCATCGCCC
>CAYVJJ010000024.1:10434-16943 GCA_964451655.1 uncultured Mycobacteriaceae bacterium
CCCGTTCATCGCCCTCCACGGTGCGGGGCGGGGTGCGCGAGGTCGTAGACGGTCCGGCCGCCCCGGTGCACGGGGGCGAACCGACTGCGCACCCAGTCGGTGATCCGGGCCGCTTCGGTGGCCGGGGCGGGGGCGGTCAAGGGGGCGCTGAGAAGGCTCGCGGCGGAGTCCGGCCGCCTCGGTCCGTCGCCCGGGACGGTCGTCGGCGTCATGCTGCCCGACGACTCCGGCAGCAGCGTCGAGAACAGGTCGAGGCCCTCCCGGGGCAGGAAGTAGCGGATGCGGCCGGACGCCACGTCGGCCTGGAACTGCGCGAGGGTGGGGGCCGGATCGCGTCCGCTGTAGCCGCCGACGGCCATCACGGGGCGGCCGGTCGCGAGTTCCAGCCGCGCGGCGGTGGGGGCGCCGACGGCGGCGGCCGCCCACTCGGTGCGGGTCGAGCGCAGAGACTCGGTGAGGGCCGGGTGGCGCGCAGCCGCAGATGCCGCGCCCAGCGCCGCGAAGTGACTGTGCGGTCCCGCGGACGGGTTCGCCCCGCCGTGCGGCTGCGCGGCCGACGCCGTGGTGTAGGCGGCGGGCGCGAGCAGCACCGCGACGCATGAGGCGGCCGCCGCGGCGCCGGCGGGGCGCGCCCATGTCCCCGGCGCGACGAGGGGCAGGAGCGCGGCGAAGGCGAGCACCAGCGCTGCCGCCGCGCAGCCGAGCAGCACCACCCAGCGCAACCACGGCAGCCAGTACGGGGTGCGTCCCAGCAGCACGAACGCCCAGACTCCGGAGACTGCTGTCATCGCTGCGGCGGCGAGCCGCGTCCAGGCCGATCGCCGGTGCCGCCAGGACAGCGCCGCGCCGGTCGCGATGAGCGCGGCGATGGCGGGGGCGAGCATCGCCGTGTAGTACGAGTGCACGATCCCCTGCATCGCGCTGAAGACGACGGCCGGCACCAGCAGCCACCCTCCCCACAGGATCACGGACAACCGCGCGTGGCCATCGTGGCGCGACCGTACGCCGGCCGCGGTGAGGACGACCGCCGCCAGCAGGGCGGCGGGCAGCAGCCATGAGATCTGGTCGCCCATGTATTCGCCGAAAAGCCGCCACGGCCCTGTGGACTGTGCGCCGGCCACCGGATTGCCGTGCCCGCCCGCCAGCCGGCCCAGCCCGTTGTAGCCGAACGCGAGCTGCAGGAGACTGTCATCGGTGGAGCCGCCGATGAAAGGCCGCGTTCCCTCGGGCCACAACGCCACCAGCGCGAAATACCACCCGGCTCCGAGGGCAGCGGCCGACGCTGCGGCCGCGAGGGCGGTGATCCTGCGCCGCACGGGTATCGCCCCCGCACAGGAGACGGCTGCGGCGAGCGCGGGCACCACCAGCAGCGCCTGCCCCATCTTCGCCAGGAACGCCAGGCCGACGGCGAGTCCTGCGGCCGCCATCCAGCGCACGGGGGCCGGCGCCGCTTCGGGCTCGTCGTCTCCGCAGGCGCGGACCGTGCAGTATGCGGCGGCGACGAGCAGCAGGATCATCAGCGCATCCGGATCGTCCATCCGGAACATCACGGCCGCCACCGGCGTGCACGCCAGGATCGCGCCCGCGGCGAGCCCCGCCGGCCGTCCCCACCAGCGCGCGACCGTCGCGTACAGCAACGCCGCCGCGGCGACTCCCTCCACGGCCTGCGGCACCAGCAGACTCCACGGTCCGAGCCCGAACAACCGCGCCGACACGTCCATCACCCACAGGGCGGCCGGCGGTTTGTCCACGGTGATCGCCCCGGCGGCGTCGAGCGAGCCGAACAGCATCGCCCGCGGGTTCACGGTGGCCGCCTGCACCGCTGCCGCGTAGTAGGCGTTGGACCATCCGGATCCGCCCAGACCGCACAGGTAGAGGGCGGCTGTGGCCGACACCAGCGTCGGCAGCGCCAGCATGCGCGGGAACCACGATGGAGCCCGGCGCCGGCCGCTCATCGGCCGTGCCGCCGGTACCGGAACACCCAGCCCCGCAGCAGCGCGAACCGCAGGAACGTCGCGGCGACGTTGGCTGCGACGAGTACGGAGATCTCCGTGACCGTGTCCGCGTCGTGCAACCGGTGCAGCAGGAGGAGTGCTGCGGCCGTGATGCTCAACCCGACCCCGAAGACCACGAGCCCCTGGAACTGGTGCCGGATGATCCCCGCAGCCCCGCGCACGCCGAACGTGTAGCGGCGGTGGGCGGCGAAATTGGCGGCCGCGGTGCCGAGCATCGCGATCAGGTTCGCGGACTGCGCGTCGAGCGGCCCGCGCAACGCCACGAAAGCGGCGAGGTAGATCACGGTGCTCACGACGCCGACCGCGGCGAACCGCACCGCCTGGCGCAGCAGCGTGGCGTCGGGGACGACGGGCCGTGGAGGGCCATCGCCGTGGCTCCGGCTGAGCTGCTCGGCGATCGTCTGGACGCCGATCGTCCCCGCGGCGAATCCGCGCAGCAACCGGGCGACGCCCCGCAGGTCGGCGAGGGCGGTGGCGCGGATGTCGACAGTGCTGCGGGGGTCGTCGATCCAGTCGACCGGGACCTCGTGGATGCGGAGACCCGCCCGTTCGGCCAGCACCAGCAGCTCGGTGTCGAAGAACCATCCCGTGTCGTCCACGTACGGCAGCAGGGCCCGGGCCACGTCGGCGCGGACCGCCTTGAAACCGCACTGGGCGTCGGAGAACCGGGCGGCCAGCGCGCCGCGGACCAGGAGGTTGTAGCAGCGCGAGACGAGCTCGCGCTTCGCGCCCCGCACGACCCGTGCGCCGTGCCCCAGACGGGTGCCGATGGCGACGTCCGAATGCCCCGACAGCAGCGGGGCCACGAGCGGAGGGAGCGCCGCCAGATCGGTCGACAGGTCCACGTCCATATAGGCCACGACCTGTGCGTCGGAGGCGGACCAGGCGGATTTCAGCGCGCGGCCACGGCCCTTGCGGTCATCATGCAGGGCGACGACGTGGTCGAGCTCCCGGGTGAGCGCGTCCGCGATGGCGGGGGTCCCGTCGGTGCTGGCGTTGTCGGCGATGGTGATCCGGAAGCTGTAGGGCAGGTCTTGTGTCAGATGCGCGTGCAGCCGCCGCACCGCGGAGTCCAGGGCTTCCTGCTCGTCGTGGACCGGCAGCACGACGTCGACGGCCGGGACCGGGGTTCTGCCGTGCTCCGGAGCCGCCGCGGATTCCCGTGCCGCTGCGGCGCCGGCGTCGGACGCGGAGACGGTCACGGAACCTCCTCGACTGCAGGGGAAGCGGGGGACGGGTGTGCGCGTGGAGAAGCGGACAGGTCGTAGACGGGGAGTCCGTCGACCTCGTGGGCACGGTAGTTCTGCGAGACCCATTCGGTGATCCGGGTGGCGGTGGATCCCGCGGTCGGGTCCCCGGGCGTCGCCGACGCGGAAGGACGGTGCGCGGGCGCCCGCGCCGGGGGGCGGGTGCCGGGGAGCGGGATCCACGGTGCGGCGCCCCGACGGCCGGCGGCCCCCGGGTCGATGGCGGGAGCGCCGGGTGCGTGGACCGCACCGCCGCTCGGGATGACGCCGGACAGGCCGGGGACTGCGGGCATCGGCAGCAGCGGATCGATGGTCCCCAGGATGCTGAATCCGTCCGCGGGTGAGCCGACGAAGTAGTGGATCCGCCCCTCGGCCACCAGGTTCCGGAAGCCGTCGAGCGTGGGGAAGGGGTCGGTGCCGTTGTAGCCGCCTACCGCCATGACCGGCAGGCCGGACGAGAGCTGGAGCCCGGCGGCCGGGTTGGAACCGATGGTCGCGGCGGCCCAGGTGTAATCGTCGGCGTCGGTGCGGAGCAGCCGCACCATGTCCCGGCCCGCGGGTGCGGCCTGCAGCAGCGTGCTGCGGTGCCGCACGGCCGAACGCGGGTCCGACGGACCGGCGGTCGGGATCGCACCCCGGTGCGGGAGGGCCGCCGTCGCCACCGAATACATCCCGGGCGCGGCCAGGGCGGATGCCGCGGCAGCTGCGGCGAGCGTCCGTGCGCCCGCCGCGCCCGCGCGATCCCCGCCCGTTGCGGCCGCGAGGATCCCCGTCAGCTGCGGCAGCGCCACGATGAGCACAGCCACCACGATGCCGCCGACAACGAGCAGCGGCGCGAGCCAGGGGAGCCAGTGGGGTGACCGTAGGAGCAGGCCGGCGGACAGGACTGCGGTGGCGCACACCGCGGCCGCCGCGGCGGACCGAGCCCACCACTGCGCCCTGTGCGCCCACACGAGCGGCGCGGCGATACCCAGCAGCCCGGCGATGGCGGGGGCCAGTTGCACCGTGTAGTAGGGATGCACGATCCCCGCCGCGAAGCTGAGCACTACGCCCGCCACCAGCAGCCAGCCGCCCCAGAGGAGCAACGCGGCGCGCCGCGGGTCGGTGCGCGGGCGCCGGCGCAGGATCCATAGGGCGGCCGCTGTCAGCACCGCGGCCGCGGGGATGAGCCACGCGATCTGATCGCCCATCGCGGCGTCGAACAGTCGGCCCCAGCCCGCCTCCGCGTCGGTATTGCCCAGACCTCCCGGCTCGTCCCCGGTGATCCGGCCGACACCGTTGTAGCCCAGTACCAGTTCGAGGACGCTGTCATGCTGCGAGCCGCCTATGTAGGGACGTGCGGAGGCGGGCCACAGGGCCACCAGCGCCAGGTACCACCCGGCGGCCGCAGCGGTGGCCGCCGCGGCCGCGAGCAGATGGAGCACGCGCCGCCGCAGGCCGGTCGGCGCCGCGACCAGGTAGACCGCAGCGAACGCCGGTAGCACCACGAAGGCCTGCAGCTCCTTGGCCAGGAACGCCGTGCCCATCGCCGCCCCGCATGCGACGAGCCACCCGGGGGAGGCGCTTTCGACGGCTCTGGTGACGCAGTATGCGGCGGCCACCAGCAACAGCACCATCAACGCGTCGGGGTTGTTGAACCGGAACATGAGCACCGCGACGGGCGTGAGCGCCAGTACAGCGCCCGCGATCAGTCCGGCCGCATGACCGCCGGTGCGCCGCGCGGCCGCGTAGAGCACGCCGACTGCCGCCACGCCCTCGACCGCCTGCGGAACCAGCACCGACCAGGGGTTGAGTCCGAAGAGCCGGACCGAGATCCCGATGATCCAGAGGAACGCCGGAGTCTTGTCCACGGTGATGGCGTTGGCCCCGTCGCTGGAGCCGAACAGCAGCGCCTTCCAGCTGTGCGTTCCGGCCTGGGCGGCCGCGGTGTAGAAACTGTTGGCCCAGCCGGAGTCCCCGAGCCCCCACAGGTAGAGCACCGCGGTGAGGATGAGCAGTGCGGCCACGGCAGTGACCCGGCCCGTGCGGGATGTTGCGACGGTGCCGCCGATGGAGGCGCCCGTCACGGAAGTCATGGGGTGATCGTGCGCCCGCCCTGTGAACCCGCGCTGTGACGTTCCTGTGTATTTCCTGTGAAACGGGAGCCGACCGGTCCATGATGGGTGCGTGGCGGACACCGCAGAAACCTCACGCACCCCGGCGGCACCGGGTGCGCCCGAACGCTCAGCAGCCGGGTCCTCCGCGGACCCGGCTCCGTGGACGTATCTGATGGACATGGACGGCGTGCTGGTGCACGAGGAGACGCTCATCCCGGGTGCGGACGAACTCATCGCCGAACTGACCTCGGCAGGTAACCCGTTCCTGGTGCTCACCAACAACTCGATCCGCACCCCACGGGACCTTCGCGCGCGGCTGCGGCAGACGGGCCTGGACGTGCCGGAATCCGCCATCTGGACTTCGGCGCTGGCCACCGCGAGCTTCCTCGACTCGCAGCGTCCGCACGGCAGCGCCTACGTGGTGGGGGAGTCGGGCTTGACCACCGCGCTGCACGACGTCGGCTACGTGCTGACGGACAGGGACCCCGACTACGTCGTGCTGGGCGAGACCCGCACCTATTCGTTCGAGGCCATCACCACCGCGATCCGCCTGGTGGAACGCGGCGCCCGGTTCATCGCCACCAACCCGGACCCCACCGGCCCGTCACCGGAGGGGTCGCTGCCGGCCACGGGGGCGGTGGCCGCGCTGATCAGCAGGGCCACCGGCCGCGAGCCCTACTTCGTGGGCAAGCCGAACACACTGATGATGCGCTCGGCGCTGCGGGCACTGGGGGTGCACTCGGAGCAGACGCTGATGATCGGCGACAGGATGGACACCGACGTGGTGGTGGGGTTGGAGGCCGGGATGCGGACGATCCTGGTGCTCAGCGGGATCTCCACGAGAACCACGATGGAGATGTACCCCTACCGGCCGACGATGGTGGTCGAGTCGGTGGCGGATCTGGTGGGGCATACGGGCGACCCGTTCGGCGGCCGGGCGGACCGGCGGACGACCGGGAGCCGCTCCCGCTCCTGAGGTGCAGGAGCCCGTGCGGCGGAGGTGGTCGGCGGCGTCTCCACAGAGGTGCCGCGGTGCCCGGCCCCGGGTGCCGCATAAAGAAAAGTGCCGGGACACCGCATGAACGATGTCCCGGCACTGCGCACTGTCGGGGTGGCGGGATTCGAACCCACGACCTCTTCGTCCCGAACGA